>CAYXVP010000043.1:0-12112 GCA_964468305.1 uncultured Anaerolinea sp.
GGAGGGACAAGGGGGGTTCGGTGAACAGGCCGGCCGACAACATCAGGCGGGCGATCGAGCGGGCGACCGGCGGTGGGGATGCCGAGCAGTTCGAGGAGATCGTGTACGAGGGCTATGGCCCGGGTGGCGTGGCGATCCTCGTCGAGGCTGCGACCGACAACCGCAATCGAACCGCGGCCGAGGTTCGCGCCCTCTTCACCAAGGCCGGCGGCCAGCTGGCCGGCTCCGGCGCCGTCGCCTGGCAGTTCGAGCCTCGCGGCCTGATCACGATCCCGGCTCGCGGACACGATTCCGATGACGTCGCGCTCGCCGCGATCGACGCCGGGGCCGAGGACGTCGATACGAGCGGGGACGAGCTCGTCGAGGCGTACACCACGCCCGGGGGGCTGGAGCAGGTCCGCAAGGCGCTCGACGCCGCGGGCGTCCCGGTCGAGCATGCCGAGAGCACGATGGTCGCCAAGAGCACGATCACGGTCGACGAGCAGCGGGCGCGACAGAATCTCCGCCTCGTCGAGTCGCTCGAGGACCTCGACGACGTCCAGCGGGTGACCGCCAACTTCGACATCCCCGAGGAGCTCTTCGCCGAGGTCGGGGTTTGACCTCGGCGCCCCGCGTCCCGGCGCGGCGACCCGCCGCGTGATCGTTCTCGGCATCGACCCCGGCACCGCCGCCCTCGGCTACGGCATCGTCGCGAGCCGGGGCGGCCGCCTGCGGCTGGTCGACGCGGGCACCCTGGCGACGAAGCCGGACGCCTCGCTGCCACAGCGGCTCCTCGCGATCCACGCCCTCCTGAGCGACCTGATCGCGCTGCACAAGCCGGACATCGTCGCCGTCGAGCGGCTGTTCTTCTCGCGGAACGTGCAGACCGCCTTTGCGGTCGGGCAGGCGCGCGGGGTCGTCCTCCTCGCCGCGGCACAGGCGGAGGTCCCGGTCCGCGAGGCCACGCCGAACGAGGTCAAGGTCGCCGTCACGGGCTTTGGCAAGTCGCCGAAGGACCAGGTGGGGCGGATGGTCGCGGTCTGCCTCGGGCTGCGCGAGCCACCTCGGCCAGACGACACCGCAGACGCGCTCGCCGTCGCGATCTGGGCGGCCAACGCCGAGCGGCCCGGGGTCGAGCGGCGGTCGGCCGTGCTCGATCGGGCAGCGGTCGACCCGATCACGCGGGACCGCGGGAACGGCGACGGCGGCAACGGCCATGGCGCCGCGAACGGCTGGGAGCGCGCCGTCAAGGAAGCGCTCGCGCGCGAGGAGCCCGGCAAGCGCCGGTGATCGCCTCGCTCGACGGCACGGTCGCGGCGATCGCGCTCGATTCCCTCGTCGTCGAAGTCGGGGGCGTCGGGTATCGGGTCTATACGGCACCGTCGGTCCTCGCGACGGCAGCGCCTGGGAGCCGCCTCAAGGTCTTCACCCACCACGTCTTCCGCGAGGACCTGCAGGCCCTGTACGGCTTCCGCACTGTCGAGGAGCTCGGGTTCTTCGGGTTGCTGCTCACGGTGACCGGCGTCGGCCCGAAGGTGGCGCTGGCGATCGTGGGCTCGCGGCCCACCGCCGAGCTGCAGCTGGCGATCATGCAGCAGGATCAGGCCCTGCTCGTGGCGATCCCGGGCATCGGCAAGCGGCTCGCCGAGCGGGTCATCTTCGAGCTCAAGGAGAAGGTCGCGGCGGCGGGCGTGGCGGCGCTTGGCGTTGCCGTTGCGGGCCAGCCTGCGGCGGAAGGCGACGTCGTCGGTGCGCTGCAGGCGCTCGGCTACTCGCTGCCCGAGGCGCGTGAGGCCGCGCGGATCGGCCTCGGGATGGCCGGCGCGCAGGCGTCGCTGGAGGAGCGGGTCAAGGCCGCGCTGCGAGTCCTCGCTCGCGACTGAGGCTCACGGCCGGAGCAGGTAGATGAACGCCGCGATGAGGTAGATGGGCAGAAGGGCCAGGGCAGCCCGGCGGAACGGCTCGAGCTCCGGGTCGCTGGATCGCCGGAACATCCACATGGACGGCGGCGGCGTCCCGTGCCGCGCGACGTAGCCTCGCAGGAATCGCCGGCCGGAGATCAGCAGCCCGAAGCTGGTCGCCATGACCATGCTCAGCGCGACGATTTCCATGTCGTCATTCTGCGGCCCGCCCTCGCGGCGGGCTACCCGCCGGTCGCACCAGGGCTTCAGGCGGATTTGCGCTGCCCGGCGGCGTGCGCGGTGGCGGCCTGTTCGATGGTGAGGCCCTGCGCCCACGTCGACTCGAACGAGGTCTTGAGGACCTTGGCGAGGGATGGATGCTCGACGACCATGATCGTGAGATCGCCGCCCGACCCGACCGGATCCTGCATGCCGAACATCACGACGGTTTCGTCGATGATCACGAGCTTGAGTGGCAAGGTCTCCACGAAGCGCGCCTCCTCGCCCGCCTCGATGAACCGCTCGACACCGGCGATGAAGGCCGGGTCGTCGAACGCGCTCATCTCGTAGACGCTTCGCGCGCGCAGCGTGCGCGAGACCTCGATGCCCTCTGGGTTCTCCTGCGGTTGCGTCGCATAGGGCGGCTTGGTGAAGACGAGAATCTCGCGCTTCACCGACGCCTGGAGCTCGCCGAACCGCTCGTTGATCGCGCCGGCGTCGCGCAGGACCTCGATGTACTCGAGTGGGTCGGTGTGCTCGAGGCCTGTCCTGTAGGCCGGCTCGAGGTCGGCGACGGCACGGGCGGCGGCGTGCTCGAGGTCGTCGAGCCCACGTCGATGCTCGGCGACCAATCGGTCGACCGCCAGCTCGGGCGCGACCGCGGCGTATTTCACGACCGAGCCAGGACGAGACGACGCAAGCCCCTTCTCGACGAGGCTGCCGAGGACGTCGTAGATGCGCTGGCGGGGCAGGCCCGCCTGGCGACTTACCTGCGCGGCGGTGAACGAATCTCGGCCGAGCAGGGCCACGTAGGCCTTGGCTTCATACGTGGTGAGCCCGAGCTGCGTCAGCTCCGAGACGCTGCGAGTTGGCGGGGCCATAGAGGGAGGCTAGAAACCACCCGATGTGGTGTCAAGGACGAGGCACCGCAAGGGCAGGAGGGGGTCATCGGGCCATGATCGAGTCGAACATCTGTACGAAATGGCGCCGTGGCTGCTATCCTCGCGACAGTGGGCAAGGACGACGTTTCGCACATCCTGGCGGCAGACCTGCACGACGCCGACGTGGTCGTCGAGAGCTCGCTTCGGCCTCGCAGTCTCAACGAGTACATCGGCCAGCGTGAGGTCAAGGCCAACCTCTCGATCCTGCTGACCGCGGCGAAGGCGCGGGGAGAGGCGGCCGATCACGTCCTGTTCTACGGCCCGCCGGGCCTCGGCAAGACGACCCTGGCGACGATCATCGCCCGCGAGCTCGGCGTGAACGTTCGCTACACGTCAGGCCCTGCCGTGGAACGGCCCGGCGACCTCGCGGCGGTCCTGACCAGCCTCGAGGAACGCGACGTCCTGTTCATCGACGAGATCCACCGCCTGAACCGGGCGGTCGAGGAGATCCTGTACCCGGCGATGGAGGACTTCGCCCTCGACGTCATGATCGGCAAGGGCCCTTCGGCGCGATCGCTCCGGCTCAGCCTGAAGCCGTTCACCGTGGTGGGTGCGACGACTCGCGCGGGCCGGATCTCGTCGCCCCTGCGCGACCGCTTCGGGGCCACGTACCGCATCGACTTCTACGAGGAGGCCGAGCTCACCGAGATCATCGAGCGCTCGGCCCGGATCCTCGGCGTCGACATCGATCGAGCCGCAGCCGAGGCCATCGCGCGGCGCGGGCGGGGAACGCCGCGGATCGTCAACCGGTTGCTCAAGCGCGTCCGCGACCACGCGGAGGTCATTGGGACCGGGGTGGTCGACGAGCCCGCCGCGCTGGAGGCGATGCGCCTCCTCGAGATCGACGACGCCGGCCTCGACTCCACCGACCGCAAGCTGCTCGTCGCGATCATCCAGAAGTTCGCCTCCGGCCCGGTCGGCGTGGCGGCCCTCGCCGCCGTGCTTTCCGAAGAGGTCGAGACCATCGAGGACGTGTACGAACCGTACCTGCTCAGGCTCGCCTTCCTCGACCGGACGCCTCAGGGCCGGATCGCCACGGAGGCCGCGCGGACGCACCTCGCCGCGCTCGGTTACGAGATCCCGCCCCCGCGGCGCGCCGAGCCGGACATCGTTCCGCTCTGGGACGAGCCGGGCACGAGCAGCGGAGGCTCGTGACCGCCGTCGCGGCCCGACCGTCGACGTTCGAGGTCCTCGCCCCGCCTCCCGTCGGCGCCCGCACGCGCGCCCGGCTCGGCAGGCTGACTCTGCCCCATGGCGTGGTCGAGACGCCGCAGTTCATGCCGGTCGGGACCAACGCCACCGTCAAGTCACTCGACCCCGATGACCTCGATGCGGCCGGCGCAACGATCGTCCTCGCCAACACCTATCACCTGTTCCTGCGGCCCGGGCACGAGCGGATCGAGCGGCTCGGTGGCCTCCATCGGTTCATGGGCTGGGATCGCCCGATCCTCACCGACTCGGGCGGCTTCCAGGTGGTCTCGCTGGCGGACGCTCGCGAGATCGATGACGACGGCGCCACCTTTCGGAGCCACCTCGACGGCTCGACCCACCGACTGACCCCGGAGTCGTCCATCGCGATCCAGGAGGCACTCGGCGCCGACGTGGCCGTCGCCTTCGACCAGCCGGTCTATCCCTCCTCACCGCGTCGGGTCGTCCACGAGGCGACCGAGCGGACACATCGCTGGGCGGAACGGTCCCTGCGAGCGCACGGCCGATCGGACCAGGCGCTGTTCGGGGTCGTCCAGGGCGGCCTCGAGCCGGACCTCCGCGAGGCCTCGACGCGGTTCATCGCAAGCCTGCCGTTCGACGGCATCAACATCGGCGGCCTGGCCGGCGACGAGACCCGGGCGCAACGGCGTGAGGCGCTCGATATCGCCATTGACGTGCTCGCCGACGACCCCCGACCGCGTTACCTGATGGGCCTCGGCTCGCCGGCGGACCTTCTCGACGCGGTTGATCAGGGCGTCGACCTGTTCGATTCCGTGCTGCCCTCGCGCGTCGCCCGCACCGGCCAGGTGTGGCTGCCGGGCGGCCGTCTCGACCTCCGGGACGCCTCGCTCCTGGATGACCCCGCGCCCATCGACGACGGCTGCGCCTGCCTCGGCTGCAGACGGTTCTCGCGGGCGTATCTCGCGCACCTCTTCCGCGCCCGCGAGCTCCTCGGCTACCGCCTCGCGACGCTCCACAACCTGACGTTCACGCTCGACTTCATGGCCCGGGTCCGGGCGGCGATCCCTTCCGGTCGATTCACGGGAGCGATCGACGAGCTGCGTCGGCGCGCCGGTCGGAACGGTCCGGGCGAGGGTGCGACAATGGCGGCCATAGCGGCGGGTAAGCCGGCGTGAAGCGGCGGCGGGTACCGTCTTTCCAGCGCGGAGGTAGCGTCGATGGGCTCTCGGGATCGACCCAGCCGCGAGAAGAAGAAGGCGCCGAAGGACCGCTCCGGCGCGCCCAAGGTCCAGCCGCTTTCGGAGCCGCCGATGAACGTCGAGCTCATCCGAAAGCCGCGCAAGCCGCGATGGGACGAGGAACAGCGGGACGAAGGCTGATCGGTCGCGCGGGGTTGCGAGCCCCTGCGTGGAACTCGGGGCTCGAACACACAGGAGCGTGACGGATGGCGGTAGCTGACCAGAACGGCGCGCGGGCCGTGGCGGAGCGCGGGCGGGCGGTGGATGCCGCGATCCTCGCCATCGAGAAGCAGTTCGGGTCCGGCTCGATCATGCGCCTCGGCTCGGCCGAGCGGCAGCAGGTCGACACGATCCCGACCGGCTCGATCGCCCTCGATCTCGCCCTCGGCGTCGGCGGGATCCCCCGCGGCAGGATCACCGAGGTCTTCGGACCCGAGTCGTCGGGCAAGACGACGCTCTGCCAGCACGTGATCGCCGAAGCGCAACGGAAGGGCGGCGTGGCGGCGTTCATCGACGTCGAGCACGCGCTCGACCCGGGCTACGCGCGGGCCTGCGGCGTCAACGTCGACGAGCTGCTCGTGAGCCAGCCGGACACGGGCGAGCAGGCGCTCGAGATCACCGAGACGCTCATCCGCTCCGGCGGGATCGACGTCGTGGTCGTCGACTCGGTCGCGGCGCTCGTGCCCAGGGCCGAGATCGAAGGCGAGATGGGCGACTCGTTCGTCGGTATTCAGGCCCGGCTCATGAGCCAGGCACTCCGCAAGCTCACCGGTGCGGTGAGCCGCTCCAATACCTCCCTCGTCTTCACCAACCAGCTGCGCGAGAAGATCGGCGTCATGTTCGGCAATCCCGAGACGACGCCCGGCGGCCGCGCGCTCAAGTTCTACGCCAGCGTCCGCCTCGACATCCGCCGCGTCGAGACGATCAAGAGCGGCCAGGAGTCGATCGGCAACAGGGTCCGGGTGAAGGTGGTCAAGAACAAGGTCGCGCCGCCGTTCCGCGTGGCCGAGTTCGATGTCATGTACGGCGAGGGCATCTCGAAGGAGGGCGGCCTCCTCGACGTGGGTGTCGCGATGGGTGTCGTCGACAAGACCGGCGCCTGGTTCACCTTCGGCGAGACGCGCCTCGGCCAGGGCCGCGAGGCGGCCAAGGACTTCCTGCGCCAGAACGCGCCGATCGCCGCGGAGATCGAATCGCGAATCCGATCCAAGGTTGCGGGTGGGGATGCCACCGTCCCTGTGGAAGGCATCGAGGAAGCGGAGTAGCGCGGCGTGATGCGCCCCGGCTGTGGCGTTGGCCGCTCCGGGCTGGTGCTCACGCACCCTGAAGTGCGCTCGCACCGGTCCTCACGGCCGCCTTGCATCCGGCACGCCTGACGCCGCGCGAGGACCAGCGCCACCGGTGAACATCCGGCGGCGACAGAAGTCGCTCGAGGCTCGAAAGAGCGAGCATGCCGAGGTCACTGACCCGTCGCTCGTGCTGGCGGCCGCGCTCCGGTTCCTCGAGGCGCGACCGAGATCGACCGCCGAGGTGCAGCGCCGACTCCTGACCCAGGGCTACCAGGCCGTCCTGGTGGAGGGCTGCGTCGCACGGCTGCTCGACCTCGGCATCCTCGACGACGCGGTCTTTGCCCGGAGCTGGGTCGAGTCACGTGACCGCGCGCGGCCGCGTGGCGAGCGCGCCCTGCGCAGTGAGCTCGCGCGTAAGGGCGTTGACCGCGCAATGACGGACGAGGTGCTGGGGGAGCGGGAGGTGGCCCACCCGGATGCGGACGTCGAGGCGGCGCGGCGGGTGCTCGCGCGTCACGAACGGGCGCTCGAGCGCGAGGCGGACCCGCGAGTGCGGCGGCGACGCGCCTACGCCCTGCTTGCGCGAAACGGCTTCGATTCCGAGACGGCGACTGAGGTCATCGCGCGAAACCTCATTCGGGATTCCGGTTAGGACGCGGGCCAGCCCTCGACGAGCGCGATCGCGTCGCGTTCGAGCCCGACGAGGTTCGCCGAAGCCATATCCACGAGGTAGGGCGTCCCGATGAAGCCGACGCCCGGGACGTCGGTCCAGCCGCCCGCCTGGATCGGGAGACCCCACTCGTCGACGACGGGCAGCTCGAGCCAGCCGAAGTCTGGGCGATAGCCGCTCGTCCAGATGACGGTCGAGACACGAGCCGCGGCGAGGTCCAGCTCGGTGATGGGGCTCGGCTCGAAGTCGACCTGGGCCATCGAGTCCAAGGGAAGACCGAGGTCGGCTCGCTCGGCATACGCGTCGAACTTCGGTCGGAATCGCTCGTCGAAGAATCTGTCGACGAACGCCAGCGTCGGCTGGAGGTCATCGGCGAATCTCGCCGTCGTCCCGTCGAACCCCTCGAGGCGACCCGCGAGACGGAGGCCGTCCCTGGCCATCTGCCGGAGGTTCGTGTCGTGGCGCATGCCGTGGCCCGACAGCTGCGGGTTGCAGTTGAGGCGGGCGCGCGGGCCGGCGAGATCTGCGGGAGCGGGCAGGCGGACGTCGAAGGCGGCCCCATGGACGGCGAGCTCCCTGAGCCACCAGAACGCGTCCTTCCCGCGATAGGTCCGGGGGAAGCGCCCGCACTTGCCGACGGCGAGCGTGACGTCACGTCCTGACGTCGTGAGCTCCTCGGCGAGCTGGACGCCGGACTGGCCGCTGCCAACGAGCAGCACGCTGCCCTCCCGTAGGCTCGCAGGGCTCCGGTAGTGATGGACATGCACCTGGTCGATGCTGGGGTCGAGCGCGGCACCGAAGCCCGGGATGTACGGGACCTGGAACGGTCCAGCGGCGACGACCACGGTTCGCACGTCGATCTCGCCACCGCTCGTCGTCAGGCGGAATCGCGCGGCGCCCCGACCGGGCTTCGCAGCAAGGCGGGTCACCGTCGTGCCAAGGCGCACCGGCGCATCGATCGCCGTGGCAAACCGGCGGAAGTGCGCGACGATCTCGTCCCGTGGAAGGTACCCGTCGGGGTCGCCGCCCCCGTAGTCAAACCCGCGCAGGCCGAGCATCCAGTTCGGGGAGACAAGCTGGAATCCGTCCCAGCGGTCCTGCCAGGCGCCGCCGAGCGATGCGCGGCTGTCGATCAGGATGTGCTCCCTGCCCTGCTCGCGGAGCAGAGCGCTGACCGCCAAGCCTGCCTGACCGGCCCCGACGATCACGGTGTTGACCGACTCGCGCACCACAGGACAGCCTAGGTCAAGGGCGAGCGCCTGGACCGTCAGCCGCGCGGTGCGATCATCCGCTCGATGCCCGCGACCAGCCGCGATCCCGTCCAATCGCCCCCGACCGGGACGGTCACGTTCCTGTTCTCCGATATCGAGGGCTCGACGCGCCTGCTCCAGCAGCTCGGCGACGGGTACCCGACGGTGCTGCAGCAGCAACGAGAAGTCCTCCGCCGCGCCTTCTCGGAGCACGGTGGCGTCGAACACGGCACGGAAGGCGACTCGTTCTTCGTCGCCTTCGCCGACGCCGGCGGGGCTGTGGCGGCAGCGGTGACCGCGACCCGCGGCCTCACCGCGGCCGACTGGCCGAGCGGTGCCTCGGTGCGCGTTCGGATCGGTCTTCATACCGGCGCGGGCAGGCTCGTCGGCGGGGACTACGTCGGGTTGGACGTGCACCGGGCGGCACGAATCGCGGCCGCCGGTCACGGCGGCCAGGTCCTGCTGTCCGAGTCGACACGGATCCTCGCGGAGAACGGGCTGGCTCCGGATGTCTCCCTTCGCGACCTCGGCGAACACCTGCTCAAGGACCTCCCGGCGGCCGAGCGCCTGTATCAAATCGTGATCGAGGGGGAGCGCGCGGACTTCCCGCCGCTGCGGTCGCTTGCCCGGACCGTTGCCAACCTGCCTGCGCAGCTGGCGACGATCCTGGGTCGCGACCGAGACATGGAGGCCGTCGAGCAGCTTGTGGGCGACCACCGTCTGGTCACCGTCACAGGACCCGGAGGAACGGGCAAGACCCGCCTCGTCCAGGAGGTCGCCCGGGCGATCGCCGTCATCGGCAGCGCGGACGTCGTCTTCGTTCCGCTCGAGGCCCTGAACGACGCGGAGCTCATCCCGGTCGAGATCATCCGAGCGCTTCGCCTTGATGTCGTCGCGTCCCGCGCGCCGTCCGATCGGCTCGTGGACCATTTCGCGATGCGCAGGACCATCCTCGTCCTCGACAACCTCGAGCAGCTGTCAGGCGCGGGCGTGGTCATCCGCTCCTTGCTGGATCGCGCGTCGACGCTGTCGATCCTCGCATCGAGCCAGGCCGCGCTGCACCTCGCGGGTGAGCAGGAGTACGGCATCGGGGGGTTGCCGGTGCCCGAGTTCGCGCTCCCAGGCCGCACCGCAAGTGTTGCCGATAGGCCCGCCGTCCGGCTGTTCGTCGACCGAGCCCGAGCGGTCAGACCGGACTTCGTCCTCGACGACGACAACGCCGCGGTCGTGGTCGACATCTGCACGCGGCTCGATGGCCTGCCGCTCGCGATCGAGCTTGCCGCCGCCCAGGTCAAGCTCCTCTCACCGGCGGCGATCTTCGAGCGGATCGACGATCGACTCGACACCCTGGCGAGCCGGCGCGCCGACCTGCCGGCCCGGCAGCGGACCCTGCGCGCGACCGTCTCGTGGAGCTATGAGCTGCTCGGCGAGGTGGAACGGCAGCTGCTCCGTCGCATGTCCGTCTTCGCCGGCGGGGCCGGGATCCCGGAGATCGAGGCGATCGGGCGGGTCCAGCCGCCGATCGACGATCCGGTGGACGCGCTCGAGACGCTCGTCGACCGCAGCCTGGTCGCGGCCCGGCACGACGGACCGAGTGGCGATCGGTTCGCGCTCCTCGAGACCGTTCGGGCCTATGGGCGCGAACTTCTTGACGAAGCGGGCGAGGCCCCCGGCGTCGTTGCCGGGCACGCCGCCATCTATCGCGAGCTCGCGCATCGCGCGGAGCCGGAGTTCTACGGCGGGTCCCGCCGCCAGTGGGGCGACCGTCTCGTCAGCGAACACGACAATCTGCGCGCGGCGCTGGAGAGCCTGCGGGCGAACGGTGAGCTGGAAGGAGCTCTTGAGCTCACGGCCGACCTGTGGCGCTTCTGGCAGCTCCGTGGCCACCTGACGGAGGGCCGCGAGCGCCTGGATGAGCTGCTGGCGGCCGCAGCGGCGCCCGGCGCCCCGCCGATCAGCCCGCTCGTGCTGAGTCGTGCTGAGGAGGCTGCGGGCAGCATCCGCTACTGGACCACCAGCGACCGAGTGCAGCCGAAGCCCTTCTACGAGCGGAGCCTCGACCATGCGATCGAGTCCGGCGATCGCCGCCGCATTGCCTGGGCGAAGTACAACCTCGCGTTCGTCTTCGACTTCACGCCCGCGCCCGAGATGGGCTCGGCAAACGTGGAGCGCGCAACGGCGCTGCGCGAGGACGCGCTGGCGGCGTTTCGTGCGCTTGATGATCGCCGCGGGATCGCGGAGTCCCTGTGGGCCATGGGCGGCAACGCCCTCATCATGCTCAGCCAGCCGGCGAAGGCCCGCGGCTTGCTCATGGAAGCGCTGCCGCGCCTCGAGGAGCTCAGCGACGTCTACGGGCGGGGCTGGGCGCTCACGAGTCTCGCCATGCTCACGGCGCTCGAGGGCGACCTCGACGGCGCGGAAGACCTCATCCTGCGCGCGGCAGACATGTTCGAAGGCGACCGCGAGATGGCGGGTGAGATCGTCGGGCTCATGGCGGTCGGAGCCCTCATGGCGCGGCGCGGGCATCACGTCGACGCGGTCCGGATGGCCGCGGCCGCGACCGCCGCGGCACGGGCGCTCGGGGCGGAGATACCCAAGATCGCACCGATCATGCAGCCCCTCGACGAGGCAGCCTCCCAGCTGGCCCCTGACGACCTGCAACGGGAGCGCGAGGTCGGCGTGGCAATCGGCGCGAGATCGATGCTGAACGCCGCGCTCGAGGCCTGGCGGGCGAGGGGCGGGGTGTCGACCGGGCCGTAGTAGGCTACGCAGCGAGTACACAACGCGTCCGGCCACCCGCGCCGGATGGGAGGATGAAGATGGACACAACCGCCCTCGCCCTCGGGGCGCTGGTCGGCCTTGCCATTGGTCTCGGCCTGGGCTATGTCGTCCGGAGCCAGCTGGCGAGCCAGTCGATCAGGGCCGCCACCGAGAAGGCCGCGCGCATCGTCGCGGACGCGAATGCCCGACAAAAGGACCTGATCCTCGAGGCCAAGGAGGAGAAGATCCGCCTCGTCCGCGAAGCGGAGGAGGAAGCCCGCGAACGTCGCGGCGAGCTCACCAACCTGGAGCGGCGCCTGCATGCCCGCGACGAGCAGCTTGACCAACGCTCGGACATGCTCGAGCAGCGCGATCGCAAGCTCCTCGAGAAGCAGATCGAGCTCGACAAGAGCCGCGAGGAGCTCGAGAAGGTCAGCATGGAGCGCGTCGCCGCGCTCGAGAAGGTCAGCGGGCTCTCGGTCGAGGACGCCAAGGCCGAGCTCACCGAGGCCGTCCGCGAGGAGGCAGAGCGCGACGCCGTCAAGCTCGCGAGATCGATCGAGCGACGCGCGCGCGAGGAGGCCACCGAGAAGGCGCGCGACATCATCCTCACGGCGATGCAGCGCGTCGCCGCGGACCACACCGCCGAGCACACCGTCACCGTCGTGCACCTGCCGAACGACGAGATGAAAGGC
>CAYXVP010000044.1:0-12066 GCA_964468305.1 uncultured Anaerolinea sp.
GCGCGGCTGGATGCGGCGCGCCCTGCGGCGGGCCCGCTCCGGCGGGCACGCGTTCCGGAAGTCCCTCACGTTCATCGGGTCGGGGGATCCGGGCACTTCCAAGTCGCCGAACCCGCGGCCGCGGGCCGTCGGCTATGCGACCGACGACCCGCCGCTCCCGAGGGACCTCGCCGCGATCGCGCCGCTGGTCGTCGATCGCCGCCCCGCCTCGGCCGGCGGCACGGACGTCGCGCTCGAGGCGGACGTCGCGATCGTCGGCGCGGGCGCCGGTGCCGGTGTCGTCGCGGCCGAGCTGGCACGCGCCGGCCGCTCGGTGCTGGTCGTCGAGGCCGGTCCGTTCGTCGACGAGTCGACCATGCCCCGCGACGAGCTCGATGCCTACGGCCGGCTCTACCTCGAACACGGCCTGCTCTCGACCTGGGACGGCGCGATCACGCTGCTCGCCGCCACGGGCGTGGGCGGCGGGACCCTCGTCAACTGGATGACCTGCCTCGATGCGCCTGCCGACGTCCGCGCCGAGTGGGCGCGCGAACATGGTCTCGACGGCGTCGACGGCGCGGAGTGGGAGGGCGACGTCGCCGAGATCGAGCGGCGGCTCCGCGTCGCCCCGGCGAACGTGATCCCGGCCAAGGATGAGCTGATCCGGCGCGGTGCGGCGGCGCTCGGCTGGGAGGCCGGTATCATCCGCCGCAACGCGACGGACTGCGGCGACTGCGGCTCCTGCCCGTTCGGCTGCCGGCGAGGCACGAAGCAGTCCGGGATCCAGGCGCACCTCGCCGACGCCGCCGCGGCCGGTGCTCGAGTCCTGGATCGCGCCCGGGTGCGCTCGATCGTGCGCGAGGGCGGCGGGACGGGCCCCATCGTCGGGGTGGCGGGCACCCTCGCGCCCGACGCGACCAACGGCGTCGACCTCGACGCCGGCCCGCGCTGGTTCTCGGTGTACGCCCACCAGGTGGTGCTCGCGGCCGGTGCGTTGCGCAGCCCGGCGATCCTGCAGGCGTCGGGCATCGACCATCCGTCCGTGGGACGCCACCTCCGGATCCACCCGGGGCCGGTCATCGGGGCGGTCCACGACCAGCCAGTCGACATGTGGCGGGGAACGATGCAGGCGATCCGATCCCTCCAATTCGGGCAGGACGAGCCCGGACGGCGGCGTTACGTGATCGAGTCCGCGCCCGGTCACCTTGGGCTGCTCGCCCTCATCCTGCCGTGGGGCGGCCGGGCGGCCCACGCCGGGCTGATGGCTCGAGCGCGCCACTTCAGCCCGCTGATCGCGATCACCCGCGACGGCGGCGAGGGCCGAACGCGGCTCACGCGCGCCGGGCGCGTCCGTATCGACTACGACCTCGACGACGAGGGCCGC
Organism: uncultured Anaerolinea sp.; assembly: GCA_964468305.1. Classification (GTDB taxonomy): domain Bacteria; phylum Chloroflexota; class Limnocylindria; order Limnocylindrales; family CSP1-4; genus UBA5189. The sequence goes on from CAYXVP010000044.1 coordinate 1,364, forward strand.
TCGACGCTGCGCCACGCGCTCGTCTCGATGGCCCGGCTCGCCCGCGCCGGCGGCGCCCGCGAGATCCTGGCGGTGGGTGCGCCGCTGCGCCGCCACCTGGTCGACGGCGCCGCAGACGAGGGCCGCCGCTTCGCCGCCTTCGAGTTCGACCTCGCCGGCACCGACTTCTCGCCGCATCGCGGCACGGTCGCATCGGCGCACCAGATGGGCACGATCCGCGCCGGTGCGGAGGCGGCGGATCATCCAGCGGATCCGCGGGGCCGGATCCGTGCCGATTCTCGCGGGAGCATCGTCCCCGGCCTGTACGTGGCCGACACCTCGGCCTTCCCGACGGGCATCGGCGTGAACCCGATGATCACCACGATGGCGATCGCCCGGCGCGTCGCACGGACCGTGCTGGCCGAGGGCGCTGGCGCCTAGCCGGAAGCTGCCTCCGGCCCCTCGGCGCGGGCGGTGACGATGATCGCCACGGCAACCAGGATGATCGCGGCGGCCACGATCGTTCGGGCGCTGATCGCTTCGTGGAGGACCAGCGTCCCGAGCGCGACGGCCACGATCGGATTCACGTACGCGTGCGTGCTCACAAGCGAGAGCGGTGCGTTGCGCAGCAGCCAGCCGTAGGCGGTGTAGGCGAGGATGCTGCCGAACAGGACGAGGTAGGCGACCGCGAGGATCGACTGCGTCGACATCGCCGACGGCGCGAACCGCGCCGGCTCGCCGATGACGACGGCCTCGACGAACGTGAGTGTGCCGCCGGCGAGCGTCTGGAGCCCGGAGGACGTCAGCGGGCTGGTCGGCAGCCTGGCGCGGCTGGCCGAGTAGATCGACCCGATCGCCCAGCCGAGGTCGGCGAGGAGGAGGACGAGGATCCCACCCGGGTCGAACGCGGCGCCGCCCTCGCCCGCCGGCCAGACCAGGACCGTGGTGCCGACGAACCCCAGCCCGATCGCGCCGACGACGAGCCGCTGCAGGCGCTGCCGCAGGAAGAGCCTGCCCAGCAGCGCGAACCACAGAGGCGTCATCGCGATCAGGATCGCGGCGATGCCGGACGGGACGGTCGTCTCGCCGAGGGCGACGAACCCATTGCCGATCCCCAGCAGCAGCCCGCCGACGATCGCCGAGTCGACGAGCTGCCGGCGAGTCGGGCGTCGACGCGCCTCAGGGTGGCACCAGAGGTCGAAGCCAATGAGGATCACGCCTGCCAGGGCGAACCGGATCGTGGCCATGAGGAACGGCGGGATGGACTCGATCGCGACGGCGATGCCGAAGTACGTCGAGCCCCATACGACGTAGATCACGGCCAGGTTCGCCCACAGAATGGCGGAGCGCCGCTCTCGGCTCGTGCCAGCGCCTGGATTCATCGACCCGGCCACGGCAACCACGCTACCGCACGACCCTGACGGGCTGAGTCAGGAATCTGGGCCCACGGTTCCGACCGGCTAGGCGGTGGCCCCGCTACGCCCGCCCCGCGCGGCGTCGGCCGCGTCGACGTCACCGGCAGGCTGCCCGGCTGTGCTCGTCGCGAGCCGTCCTCGGGCCGAGACGATGATTGCCACGGCCACCAGGATGATCGCCGCGGCGACGATCGTCCGGGCGCTGACGGGTTCGTGGAGGAGGACCGTCCCGAGCGCCACGGCCACGATCGGGTTCACGTAGGCGTAGGTGCCGACGAGCGAGAGCGGTGCGTTGCGCAGAAGCCAGCCGTAGGCCGTGTACGCGAGCATGCTCCCGAACGCGACCAGGTAGGCGACCGCGAGCACGGACTCGAGCGAGATGCGGCTCGGGTCGAAGCGGGCCGGCTCGCCGACAACCAGGGCCTCGATGAACGTCACGGCCGACCCGGCGAGCATCTGCAGCCCCGACGCGGTGAGCGGGCTCGGTGGCAGCCTGGCCCGGTTGACCGCGTAGATCGACCCGTGCGCCCAGCCGAGGGGGGCGAGGAAGAGGACCAGGATCCCGGCCGGGTCGAACCGATTCGCGCCTTCGCCGGCAGGCCAGACGAGGAGGGCCGTGCCGAAGAAGCCGAGGACGATCGCGCCGAGGACGATCCGCGGGAGCCGTTGGCGGAGGTACAGCCAGCCGAGCAGCGCGAACCACAGCGGCATCATCGCGATGAGGATCGCGGCAATTCCCGACGGCACGGTCTTCTCGGCGAGAGAGACGAAACCGTTGCCGATGCCCAGGAGCAGTCCGCCGACGATCGCCGAGTCGACGACCTGGCGCCGGGTCGGCCAATGGCGGGCCTCGGGGTGCCGCAGCACGTCGACGGCGACGAGGATCAGGCCCGCGATCGCGAACCGGATCGATGCCATCAGGAACGGCGGGATGGTCCGAATGGCGAGCGCGATGCCGAGGTACGTCGAGCCCCAGACGAGGTAGACGACGGCCATGTTCGCCCAGAGCGCGAACCCGCCCGGCCCGCGCCGCCGGGCCGGCTCCGAACTTGGCATAGTCGGCTGGTCCAAGGTCCGTACTCTAGCGCAGTCGGTCCGGCGCTGCCGGATATCCTCGGCGCCGATGCAGCGGATCGATTCGGCCGAGCGCCGGCGCCGGATGGGGGTTCGTCACGCCCTGGCGCGACGACGCTCGAAATCGGATCTGCCCGGCCTCGCCGACGGCATGGCGGGGATCCACGCCACGGACCCGGCGTCGGTCTACCTCGAGCTCCGGGCGCGTACCGATGGCCTCGCCCACGCCGACGTGGAGCGGGCGCTCTACGACGACCGCCTGCTGGTCAAGGTCCTTGGCATGCGGCGGACGATGTTCGTCGTGTCGCCGGCCCTTGCGGGAGTGATGCACGCGGCGACGGCGGTCGACATCGCGGTCGGCGAGCGCAGGCGACTCTACCGGATGCTCGAAGGGGCGGGCATCACGAACGATCCCGTCCGCTGGGTTCGTGCCGTCGAGGGGGAGACGCTCGACGCGCTCCGCGATCTTGGCGAAGCGACCGCGGCTGACCTGACCCGGCGTGTTCCGGGGCTCCGCGAGCAGATCTCGTTCGGCGGTGGCAAGACGTGGGCGGGCAAGGTCGGCGTCTCGACCCGGCTCTTGTTCCTCCTCTCGTCGGAGGGCCGCATCATCCGCGGGCGCCCGAAGGGCACGTGGCTCAGCAGCATGTACCGCTGGGTGCCGATGGACCACTGGCTCGACGGTGGGCTCGAGCCGTGGCCGCCCGAGCGGGCGCAGGCAGAGCTCGTGCGGCGCTGGCTCGGGGCATTCGGGCCGGGCACGCAGCGGGACATCCAGTGGTGGACCGGCTGGACCGTGGCCCGCACGAAGGCGACCCTGGCTGCCATCGGGGCGGTCGAGGTCGACCTCGGCGACAGGGTGACCGGGTGGGCCTTGCCGGGTGACCTCGACGCGACGGCCGATCCGGGACCCTGGGTCGCCCTCCTCCCGTCGCTCGACTCGACGATCATGGCATGGAAGGAACGCGACTGGTACCTGGATGGGCTCGAGCGCGACCTCTTCGACAACGCCGGCAACGCGGGTCCGACGGCGTGGGTCGATGGGCGCGTCGTCGGCCTGTGGGCGCAGCGGTCGAGCCTCGAGGTCGGCTATCGGCTGCTCCGGGACGTCGGCCACGAGGCCACGCAGGCGCTCGATGCCGAGGCCGCGCGACTCACCGCCTGGCTGGGAACGGATCGAGTGTTTCCCCGTTTCCCGAACCCGATGTTCCGGGAGCTCGCCCGCTCCTGACCCTCAACGGATCAGGCGGCAGTTGCCAGCGAGACCGGCCGGCAGTGCTTGCACGGCCGATAGCCGGCGTTCGCCGCGGCGGCGAGCGAAGCGAACGTCACCCGATGCCGGTCCGTGACCCGGCGGGCATCGCGACAGGTCGGATTGCAGACGATGTGGGTCGTGTCCGAGCCGGTGAAGCGATGGCCCGCCGTCGCCTCGGCCTCCAGCCAACCGGTGTCGAGGCCCTCGGTGCCGAGAACGCGCCGCTTGGCGTCCGGACCGCCCATCGAATACTCGCCGATTAGCCCGTCGCTGCGGACGACGCGATGGCAAGGGACGACAAGCGGCACCGGGTTGTGGGCGAGCGCCGTGCCGACCGCCCGGACGGCCCGCGGCCTGCCGATCTCCGCGGCGACCCAGCCGTACGGCCGGACCTCGCCGCGAGGGATCTCGAGCGCCTTCGTCCAGACCGCGACCTCGAATGGCGTGTGGCCGCGCAGGTCGAGCGGGATGCGGACCCGGCGATCGCCGGCGAGCCGCCGGGAGATGGCGCGCGCCAGCCGCTCCGGGAGCGCGCCAGCGAGGCCGATGTCGCGGCCGACCTCGGCGCGGAAGCGGGCTTCGAAGCTGGCCGGGTCCGGCGCCTGGCCCACCCACGAGATGCCTCGGCCGTTCCACGCGACGTACGCCCGGCCGAGTGCCGTCTCGATCGACGCATATGCGTCCGCCAGCCCGACGTCGACCAACGCATGGAACCCGACGCTCGCCGGGGCGGCGATGCGCAGGTCTTGCAGGCCGGTCTCGAGCGCGGCGTCGGTGAGGATCATGGTCGTCATCGAATGGCCTCCAGCGCCGGCAGCAGTCGCGCGGCGCCACTCTCGGTTCCGTTGGGGAGCAGCCGGTCCGGCTCTGCCTCCAGGGCAGCGCGCAGGTCGCGCAAGCCGCGGTGGACCTGGGCCTTGATGGTGCCCTCGGGTCGGCCGAGGGCCTCGGCCGTCTCGGCGACGCTCAGCCCATCGACGTGGCGCAGCACCACGGCGGCGCGAACCGATGGCGTCAGGCGAAGGAGTGCCGCGGCCAGCTCGCGCTGGGTCTCGTGCCGCTCGACGCGGATATCGGGCCCGGACCGGCCGTCGACGGCGACGTCGAAGCCCGCGCCGAGCAGCGGCTCGAGCCGGCTCGGCGGCTGCCGATCCTCGGCCCGCCGGCGCCGGTTCCGGGCGAGGTTGACCGTGATCGACGCGAGCCACGGCCGCAGCCGCAGCGCCACGATGCGTTCTCGGCGGTAGCCCTGGATCGCCCGGAACGCGCGGACGAGCGAGTCCTGCGCTACCTCCTCCGCGGCCCATCGATCGCCGAGCAGACGCAGGGCGATCGTGTACAGCCGGTCCCGGTGCCGGTCGACGAGGTCGGGGAAGCCGGCCTCGAGGTTCCGCGCCAACCGGCCCGCGAGGGCGACGTCGGTGTCCATCGACCGCTTCAACACGGTCGATCGTCGGTCCGTTGCGGCCGTCGTGCCGGCCACGGGCTGCCTCCCTGGGCCGGCGACCTAGGAGATCGTGATCGTGCCCTTCATGCTCGAGTGGATCGCGCAGTGGAACGGGTACGTCCCCGCCTTCGAGAACACGAGGCTGGCCTTGCCGCCGCTGCCCGCGATGTTGGCCGACATCGCGCACGAGCCATCGTCGAGCGCGACCTTGTGCTGCGCCGTGTCGGAGTTCGTCCAGGTGATGACGTCGCCGACCTTCGCGCTGACGGGACCCCACTTGAACCCGCCGACGGTTGCCTGGACCGTGGTCGTGCCCGTCGAGTCGGTGCAGACCGCCGATCCGCCGGTCGTCGCGGCGGGCCCCTGCGTGGCGGGGGCGTTGGTCGCGCCAGCACCCGAGCAGGCGGCAAGTGCGACCGCCGTCACCAGGGTGGCGATGCCTCGTCCAATGGAACGCATGTGATCCTCCAGGCGCCGATCGTGCCGATCCTTCGCGCCACGATAGCGCGACGTGCCGTCGTTCCTCGTATGGTTCGTCGGTGGCCGGCGATCGGATCTTCGACCGCGACCTGGCCCGCCGGCTCGTGGTCCACGAGGCCCGCGCGCAGCAGACACCGGCTCGCGAATTGCGCGACCTCGGGGATGGCTGGCTGCTGCACGACCCCAGCGACGCGGAGCCATTCTGGAACCGGCTGATCGCGCCGCGCTGGCCGGACGATGCCGCCGCCTTCGACCGCCGTCTCGACGAGATCATCACTCTCTTCGCGACGCTCGCCCGCCAGCCGCACATCCGGCCCCTGCCGCTCGGCGGCGAGCCGCAGGACATGGCCAGCCGGTTGCAGTCCGCGGGTTTCGTGTCGATGGGCGCCGACCGGCGGATGGTCCTCATCGAGGCAGACCGGGTGGGGGAGCGACGAACCGCCGCCGAGGCGAGAGTGGCCGCTGCCTTCGGGCCTGCGGCGGTGACCGTGAGCAGGCAGGACCTCGGCGCAGCACGAGGACGCGACCGACGGTGGCGCGAGCGCCGGCGCTGGGCCGCCGATGCCGCGCTCGTCCTGGCCGACGCGTTCGGTGTCGAATTCGAACGGCGGGTCGCGCTCGAGAACGACGTCCTCGCGTGCATCTCGCGGCCGGGCTGCGCGATGCTGCTCGTGCGGGTGGGCGGCGAGCCGGCCGCGATCGCCCGGCGTGCCACGAACGCCGAGGGGAGCTACCTGTCGTCGATCGGCACGCGCCCGGCGCTTCGCCGGCGGGGCCTCGGCGCCCTGGCGACGCTCTTGCTGCTCGAAGACGCCCTGTCGGAGGGCGGCCCGACCATCCACCTTGCGGTCGAGGCCGACAACGAGGCTGGACGGCTGCTCTACGGAGGCCTCGGCTTCGCGGTCGTCGGGGAGCCGGCGCCGGACCTGCTCCTCCGTTGACCACGTCGGCCTCGTGGCCGGAGCTCGTGGCGGCGGCCGAAGCGATCCGCGCCACGGTCGCGGAACGCGATCCATGGCTCCTGGAGCTGCCCGTTGTCGGCGTCTGTTGGGCGACCGTGGAGCTCGATCGCGCGGCGTGCGAGCTCGCCGTGCTCGGCCCGGTCGAGACCGCGCCGCGCGACGCGACACTTGGGGGGACCGCGCGGCGGTCCCGGCGCGACGGTCCCCTACGGCCGGCGCTGATCCTCCTGGAGCCCAACGAGGAGGGGCTCCTCGCCGCGGCGCTGGCGCGCTTCGGCGAGGGTGTCCGCGCCATCTACCTCGGCCCGCTCGATCGGGCGGACGTCGACGACACGCCCGGCCTCGGTCCGGCACGGCCGGGGCCGCTCGGTCCGACACGGCTCGTGATCGGGCGGCCACCCTGGGGGCCGCATGCGCTCGTCCTCGCCGGCGCCGCCCCGAGGCGTCGCGTTGGTTGAGCGTCGCACACCCAGCGCGACCGGACTCAGCGCAACGGGGGCGCGGCCGCGCTTTCCCATGCTCCGCCTCCGCCGGTCCGGCGCGCTCCTCGACCTCCCGTGGGAGCTCCCGCTCGAGGCGTGGCCGGCCAGCCTGAAGTTCCGCGCTCTGCCGGTCGGCCCGTCACGCCACCTCGTCCGCTTTCTCGTCGTCGAGGACGACCTGTACGCCCTCAAGGAGGAGCCGATCGACGTCGCCGGGCGCGAGTACGACGTCCTCACCCATCTCGAGCGGGTCGGGCTGCCGGCGGTGACGCCGATCGGCATCGCGGAGCAGGCGGCCAGCGGTTCGGCGATCCTGGTCACCGAGTACCTGGCCCACTCGCTCCAGTTCCGGCGGCTGCTGTCGCGCTTCCCGCTGGGTCCCGGGCCATACCGCGAGCGCCTGCTCGACGCCATGGCCTGGCTCCTCGTCGACCTCCATCGCGGCGGCGTCTTCTGGGGCGACTGCTCCCTCGCCAATACTCTGTTCCGGCGCGACGGCGACCGGATCCAGGCGTTCCTGGTCGACGCGGAGACGAGCGAGGTCCACCCGTCGCTGTCCGACGGCCAGCGGGCCTACGACCTCGAGATCCTGGTCGAGAACCTGGGCTACGGGCTCGCCGACGTGGCCATGCTCCAGGACCGGCCCGAGGACCTCGATGGCGCGGTCGAGGCGGCGGAGAAGGTTCGCGATCGGTACCTCGCGATCTGGCGCGAGCTGCATCTCCAACCGCGACTCCCCGCCGGCGATCGGCACGCGATCCGAAGCCAGATCCGACGGCTCAACGACCTCGGTTTCGCCGTCGACGAGATCGAGGTCGTCCCCGCCGCCGGCGGCGGCACCGTTCAGCTCCGCGCCACCACGACGAACCGCGCCTTCCACGCCCACGAGCTCGAGCGCTTGACGGGCATCCGCGCGCTCGAGGGGCAGGCCCGCCTGCTCCTCAACGACATGCGCGAGCACATGGCCTGGCTCCGGCACCGCACCGGCCGCACGACCCCGGAGGAGGTGGGCGCGCGGCGCTGGCGCCGCCACGTGCTGGATCCCTCGCTACGCCTGCTCCGGCCGGTCGTGGGTGATCGCGACGTGATCCAGGCCTACAGCGACGTGCTCGAGCACAAGTGGCTCCTGTCCGAGCGCGCCGGCAGGGACATCGGCCTCAAGGTGGCAATCAAGGCCTACCTGGCCGAGGGCGCGCCGGCGCCGGAGCAGGCGCCGCCGGACCTGCCCATCGCCTGATGCCTCGCCGCGGACCTCGCCGCCGCATCGCCTGAGGCCTCGCCGCCAGCCCGCCTCGCGCGACCTCACCAGGTCTCGCGATGGACGACCTCCTCGAGGGACTTGCGACCGCCGGCCATCGGTGGGCGCGTCAGGTCGTCGGCGTGGGCCGGGTAGCCGAACGACAGGATCCAGCCGCAGAGCCGCCCGTCCGGGAATCCGAGGACCTTCTGCGCGACCGCCTGGTCATACACCGTCGCCGGACAGCTGCCCACCCCGAGCTCCCACGCGGCCAGCATCATGTTCTCGGCCGCCATGCCGACGTCCCAGATCACGGACAGCGAGGCGCCCGCGCCGCGAGGGTCGGGGGTGACGAGCGCGACCGCCGCGGCCGCACCGGAAACGTGGTCGGCATACCGCCCGCTCTTCGACAACGCCTCGAGGCGGGTCCTGTCCTCGACGACCACGAAGTCCCAGCGCTGCTGATTCTTCGAGCTGGCCGAGTGCCTGCCGGCGTCGACGATTCGGGTGAGGTGCTCGGGATCGAGCGGCCGCCGCTGGAAGGTGCGAACCATGCGCTTGGTTCGGATCGCGCTCCATGCGTCCGTCATCGATCGGCTCCCGGCCGCTGCTCGCGCACCCGTCCCGCGCCGGCCTTTCGGATCGCGCCGAGCAGGGTCCGGAAGCCGCCGGGCTCAGCCTCGATCGCGGAGAAGGCGTGCTCCCGCCGGGGCAGACGAGCGGCCGGTACCGCGCGAGCCGCGGCTTCCGCTACCGCCGGCGCCAGCGGGCCGCCGAGCGCCGTCGCCAGGAACCGGGCGATCGCCCCGCGATACACGGCGTACTCGTACAGCCAGCTGTGCTCGCCGCCCGGGATGACCAGGATCTCGACCGGCGCGGGGTCCGGCTCGTCTCGCCGGGCCTTCTCGGCCGCGCGCTCCAGCCGATCCAGGTGCGAGATCGGGACGACGCGGTCGGCGTCACCGTGGATGAGGAGCACCGGCCCGCGATACGTCTCGATGGCGTGCGCTGCGCTGACCGACTCGACGGTATGGCCCCGCGGGATCACGAAGACGTAGGTCGTCAGCCAGGCCAGGGGGTAGGCGAGCGGGCCAGGCAGTGGTAGGCGGGCGAGGCGGAACGTTTGGCGGGTGAGGCGATACGGATCCGCCGGGGTCGACGCGGCGATGACCGCGCCGACGCGCGGTTCGGCGGCCGCGGCGAGGAGCGCACCGATGCCGCCCATCGAGTGGCCCAGGATGCCGACGGCGGTCACGTCCTTGCGAGCCAGCAGCGCGTGGACACCTGCCAGCGCGTCGGCTCCGAACTCGCCGGCGGTGAGCGGCAGCTCCTCGGCCGGGTTCGAGCCGTGGCCGCGGATGTCGAGGGTCAGGATGTGGTAGCCCGCGGCGTTGAGCACCTGGGCGTTCGGCAGGGTGCGATCGCGCGCGGATTCCCAGCCATGGACGAGCAGAACGGCAGGCCCCGGCGCCCCGTCGCGAGCCGGGATCCACCACGCCGGCAGCTCGACGCCCCCGACCGTCGGCACCCCGATCGTTTCGAACGTCAGCCCGACGAAGCTCGGGTCGTGGGTCGGTGGGTGGCGGTGCGGGTAGCCCGCCCGAGCCCGGTACGCCTGCGCGAATCGCCACGCCGCGACCGGCCCGACGGCGAGCGCGGCGGCGATGCCCAGGCGGCGGCTGATCATGCCCGAGATGGTAGGTCGTCGCCGCCGCGTACCCGTCGTCCGGGCAGGCCCCGGAGACGCCGTCGATACACTTCGAGCGTGGCCAAGCGCGACCCCCACGACATCCTCGGCGTCCCTCGCGACGCCGGCCAGTCGACGATCAAGGCTGCCTGGCGCCGTCTCGCCCGCGAGCACCATCCCGACCTGACGGCCAACGATCCCGCCGCCTCGGAGCGAGCCACCCGGCGAATGGCCGAGATCAATCGCGCCTACGCCGAGCTGCGGGCGGGCGCGTCGACGCCGGCCGCGGCGGACGGGGAGCGCAATGGCCGCCACGGACCGCCGCCGCCCCGACCGACGCGTCCCGTCACCGGCCGCGTCGACACCACCGCCACGTTTCGGCCGCGGAACACGACCACCGGACCAGGGGCAAGGCCGCTCGGCCAGCAGCCGCTGCGAGCGGACCGTCTCCAGCGCGAGCCGCTCCGCGCCTCGCAGCCGACGGGCCCGCTGAACCGGCGTCGCCAACGCAACTTCCGGCCGCCGCCGCCCCCGTCGCTGGGGGACGCCCGGGCCCGCACCATCGAGTTCGGCAAGTTCCACGGCCACTCGCTCGGCCAGATCGCCGACTTCGAGCCGACGTACATCGACTGGCTCGCGCGGACGATCTCGCGCGACCCCGACCTGGTCGCCGCCGCGCGGGTGA
>CAYXVP010000045.1:0-11754 GCA_964468305.1 uncultured Anaerolinea sp.
AAAACCTGTCAGTCGCGCAGCAGGTCGGCAATGGTCTTCCGGGCGGCAATGCGACCACGCCCGACTGTCCGAGCCTGACCGTCGGTCCCGTCGCGGGCGTGCTGATCATCGGCCAGAAGAACGTTCCCGCATACGTCGCCCGCGCGATCGGCATCCCGACGTTCACGGTCACGACGCGCGCAACGGCGGTCGCCGGCTACCTGCAGGGCTACTGCGGCTCCACGCAGGGCGACTACTGCGCCGTCCTGCCCGTCACGATCCCGGTCACCACGCTTGGCTGCGACGGCAGCAACAACCCCGTCTTCGGCACCGGCGCCTGGGATTGGAACACAGTCCTGACCGTTCCCCTGTGCAAGGCCGCGCCGGGCAACGTCGGCTGGCTCGACTGGACGCCCCCCGCAGGCGGCGCGAGTGAGATCGTCTGCTCGATCATCAATCCCGACAACCCGGCCATCGTGCTCCCGTCCTGGCAGTACGTCGCCCAGACCGGGAACACGAACGGCGGCGGGCCGTGCGTCGACGCCAACACCGGCGTGACCTACTCGGGCGTCGAGGAGGGCGTTCGGAAGTGGGACGGCCAGATCGTGCTCATCCCGCAGTTCGACATGACCTGCCTGACGTCGAACGCCCAGGGCGACCCGAACAGCAGCCCGCCGCCGATCAACACCTCGCCCAACTATGGCTGCCCGAATCTGCCGGGCGGCGGGAGCGGCCAGAACATCTGGTACCGCATGCCGAGCTTCGCCTACTTCGAGCTGTGCCAGCCGTCGGAGGTCAGTTGCGGCGGGCGATACGGCGCCTACATCTCGGGGAGCAACCAGGCCGAGTGCGACACCGGCAACGGCGCGACATCGTGCCTCGTCGGCAAGTTCGTGGACATCCTCTCGACCGGCACCGTCGGTCCAGGTGTTGGCGCTGGGACGGGCAGCAAGGCCCTCGGGGTCCAGCTCATCAAGTAGCGCCGCGGCCCTATCCCAAAGCCGCGCCCGGGGGCCGCGGCGCCGAGAGCCGCGCCCGGGGGCGCGGCTCTTGCATTCCAGGGCCGTCTGCTGCGCTCCGATGCGGAGCGGATCGGTGCGCGCGCGCATAGCCCGAAAGGTTGATCGAAAGGACTACTCCGCATACTCTGGCCGCCCTTCCATCAGGGGCCCGAGAGCGTGAACGAACGCTCCGGGAGCGAACGGGGGAGCTGCCAGAGTGTCACCGGGGACACGCGGCCACGGGGATGTCGAAGCCCCGAATCGCGACGTCGCAGATCGGCCCGGGCGCGGCCAAAGCCTGGTCGAATTCGCTCTGCTCCTGCCGGCCCTCCTGCTCCTGGTCCTGATCGCCGTCGACTTCGGCCGCGTTTACCTCGGCTGGATCAACCTCCAGAACATGGCCCGCATTGGCGCCAACTTCGCGGCCAACAACGCATTGCAATTCGCGGACCCGCTGACCCACGACGCGACCCTCGCCCTGTACACGAACCAGATCGGCAGCGACGCATCGGCGACGAACTGCCCGCTCGCGCCGGGCCAGCCGGCGGAGCCGACCTATACCGACGTCGACGGTGACGGCAACCCGATCGGCCCGGGCGACCGGGCCGCCGTCACGCTGGTCTGTCGGTTTCACGTCATCACGCCGCTCATCGCCTTCGTCGTCGGCTCGGACCTGAACGTCACGACCACGTCCGTGTTTCCGGTGAAGTCGGCGCTCACCCAGACGACCAGCGGCGGAGGTGGAGGCGGCGGTGGCTGTCTCCCGCCGACCGCCGGGATCAACGCCACGCCGAGCACCAGCGGCGCTGCGCCGCTCACGGTCACGTTCCGCGATGCTTCGGGTGGCGGGTCTCCGACGGGTTGGGAGTGGCACTTCCTGGACTCGAGCACGCCGCCAGTGGACGTCTTCCCGGCCTCGTTCGCGCAGGATCCCGGCGCCGTCACATTCACGACGCCAGGCACCTACACGGTCACGCTCAAGGCGTCGAATGCCTGTGGCTTCACGACCACCAACCCCGGCACGACCGTCACCGTCGGGCCGAACAACCCGCCGCCGGGCTGCACGGTTCCGGATTTCAACGGCGTGAAGTTCAACAGCGCGCAGGGCCTGTGGGGCACGCCCAAGCCGCCCGGCGCCGGTTTCTCGACAACCGTGCAGAAGGGTCCGGGTGCCCCGAACGGCAACTTCACGATCAAATCGCAGTCGATCGTGGCCGGCACGACCGTGCCCTGCACCAGCACGATCACGGTGAACAACCCATGACCGCGCGATCGAAGCATCGTGGCACGGGGCAATCCCTCGCCGAGTTCGCCCTGGTCCTTCCGCTCTTCCTGCTGCTGTTCTTCGCGGTCGTCGACTTCGGCAGTGCCGTGTTCACGTTCAACTCGCTGACCAACGCCGCCCGCGAGGGCGCACGCCTCGCGATCGTGAACCAGGACAACGCGAGCATCATCGCCCGCGCCGAGACACAGGTGTCGGTCGCGGAGATCAACGCGCCGAACGTCTCGATCAACTTCTACCAGCAGGCGAACGACGGCACCCCGGACACGTCATCGACTTGCTCGCCGGCCGCCGTTGGCTGTCTGGCCGTCGTGTCCTTCGAAAGCACCTATCGGCCGCTGACACCGATCATCGGCAACATCCTGTTCAAGAACGGGGTGACGTTCACGGCCACCTCCATCCTCACCGTCGAGTACAGCTGCCCGAACCTGACGCACACGGCAGCCCAGTGTCCCAAGCAGCCATGACGTCCCGCAAGGCAACCCCAAGGGAGGTTCTCGTGCATCGCCTCGTTCGCCGGTCGCAACGTCGAGCCGAGGGGCAGATCCTCGTGCTCTTCGCGCTGGGCCTCATCGCCCTCCTCGCAGGCGTCGCGCTGGTGATCGAGGGCGGCAACGCCTACCAGAACCAGCGCAGCGTGCAGAACGGCGCCGACGCCGCGTCCGAGGCGGGTGCCGTCGTCATCGCCCGGAGCCTCGCGGGCATCACTCACACCGACGCGGAAGTTGCCTCGGCCGTCGCCTCGAGCGCGCTCTTCAACAACATTACAGTCAGCTCCGCGTACTACACGGACTGGCAGGGCAATCCGGTCGACTCCACCGGCACGATCGTCGCGCCGAACCTCGCCGTGGTCGTCGGCGCCAGTCCGAACGGCGCCATCCCGCCGAACGGCCAGGGTGTCCATGCAACCGGGACCCGGACGTTCGGGACGACGTTTGGGCGTGTGATCGGGTTCAACAACTTCACGGCAACCGCCGACGCGATCGCGGTGACCGGCAAGACCACCGGCGGCCAGTTCCTGCCCGTCGTGTTCCCGGTCAACATCACCGACTGTTCGGGCAACGGCAACCTGGGCTCACCGAAGAACCAGTGGGACGTCAGCCAGCCCAGCACCGCCAACCCACCCGGTCATCCGGTCGGGACCGAGTACATCGTCCCGCTGTGCAAGCCCGGCGGCGGCTCGTTCATGGTCCTCGACCTGGACGGGATCAAGAACAACTGCGCGGACGAAGTCCTCCATCCACGTTCGATCCAGTGGGACTCGTTCCCGGTCGACGTCGCGTCCGACAACGGCAACAACTGCGCCAAGCTGATGGTCGACGCGGTCAACTCGCTCCACGGCCACACGGTGTTGGTGCCGATCTGTGACAACAACGAGTGCAACACCTCCGGCGGCAGCCACGCCACGTATCACATCAGCGGCGTCGTTGCCTTCTACATCGACTACATGAGCGACTCGAACAACAAGAACAACTCGCTGTGCCAGACGCACTTCAACAACGACAACCCGCCGCAGCAGCTGGTGACCATCAGCGGCAATGGCAGCAGCAGCTGCATCGCGGGCTGGTTCGTGCGCTTCATCACCACCGGTCCTGTCGGCTCCGGCACGATCGGCAACGCCGACTCGATCTCGCTCCAGCTGATCAAGTAATTCGCTTCTTCCGCTGGGAAGAGCCGCGCCGGGGGCGCGGCTCTTCGTTCTTTGCCGTCAGGGAGGTTCAGATCCCTCCTCGGAAGGGCGACCGCACCGAAGCGCACCGGACCGAACCAGTCGTTGCGCGCTCGCGCCGCCGTTGCGCCCGCGCATAGCCCGAAAGGTTGAACGAAAGGACCACTGCGGATACTGTCCGGAGCTCAGGGGACAGGCTCGCACAAGCGGGCTTCGGGGGACGCAGGGGAAGGACAGCCGGCTGTTGCCTGATCGTGTGTCGCCGCCGGCCGGGCGGGGAGGCTCGAGCCGGGAGTCCGGTCAGGCACTCCTCGAGCTCGCGCTCGTGACGCCCATCCTCGCCATGCTCGTGATGGCGATCTTCCAGTTCGCCTTCGTCCTCGAAAGCCAGATGGGACTGACCAACGCAGTTCGGGAAGCGGCACGGCGGACGGCCGCGAGCGCGACAGCAAACCCAACCTGGTCGACCCTCGCTGCGTGGACCGTGCAACAGCTAAACGGCGACGGCACGCCCGCTAACCCTGGGCTCCTGTCACAGAACGTCCAGGCCTTCGACGCCAGCAGGCTCTGGCCGGCCCCCTATCCCGCGATGTCCAACACGACGACACCGGCTGTTTCGTTCTGCAGCTACTCTGCCGCCGGCGGCACGAACTACCGGATCAAGATCACGGTCGAGTACAGCCACCCGCTCTTCTTCGGGCCGATGGCGTTCGCGACCGACCTCGTCGACGGAACGCAGAACGGGGCGTGGGATCTCGGTGCGTCGGCCGACATGCGGCTCGAAGGCGTGGACCCGGCTGCGGTGAACGCTGCCGGCAACGATCCGGGTGTCTGTCCGTGAGCAGGCGCGGACGAGGGCGGACGGCTGGCGCAGGGGATGGGGGCCAGGCGCTCGCAGAGTTCGCGATCGTCGCTCCGATCTTCTTCCTGCTCGTCTTCTTCGTCCTCCAGCTCGGATTGGTCATGGCTGCCCAGAACGGCCTCGTGGACGGCGTACGGAGCGCGGCCCGCCGCGCCTCGACCTATCGCATCAACGAGGGCAGCTTCGATCCCTCGGTGTGGTCCGCGATCTGCGCGACGATCGACTCCGAGCTGACGACTCGGCTGCGACTGCGGGTGATCGGCTTCGCGAGCAGCCATCTTTCCCGGACGATCGCGTACGAATGGCAGCAGAACCCGGGGACAGGGCAGTACTTCCTCGTTGCGCACATCTCCGCCACGTACAACAACCCGCTCTTCGTCCCGCTCGTCTCGGCGATCCTCGACTGGAGTGACGGCAACCCGGCGAATCCGGATAACCAGCTCACGCTGAACGCCAGCGAGCAGATGCGCGTCGAGAACCCCGGCCTCAACGCTCCTGCCAGCACGACGACCCAATCATGTTGACAAGGGTTTCGCGGTCCTCGGCACGGGGCGGCCGCTCGCGGGGCCAGGTGCTCGTGCTCTTCGTCCTGTTCCTCCTGGTGCTGCTCGGGGTCACCGCGCTGGCGATCGACTATGCGAGCTGGCTGTTGGTCGACCGCAACCTGCAGAACACCGCGGACCCCGCCGCCCTCGCTGGTGCCTCGGCCTACGGGCAACGGACATCGCAGGGGAGCTGCAGCGGAGGCTCGGGTCAGGTCAAGTGCCAGGCCGCGCGTGCGCAGGCCTGGACGTCGATCAGCGCCGACCTCAACCTCGGGCTATCGGCTGCGGCCATTGCGCAGCTCTCGCTGTCGGACTCGCCCACCAACGGGACCACGACGGTCACCGCCGGGGGCAACACGTTTACCTGGCAAGACCGCGTCTGGGTTGCAACTCCGCCGCCGTCGTACGCCGCGTACACGACCCCGTCGATCGGCGGCAGGTACGCGATGAACTTCGGCGTCGTCTTCGCCCGGGTCGATCACGACGTCCGCTCGCTGATCGGTGGTGCGCTGGGGATCACGCCCCAACCTCGTCACGGCTGGGCCACGGCAGGCGCGCTTCCGACTGGGTTCGCGCTACAGACATTCTGCCGGAACAACATCGCCCCGCAGAGCGGCGTCTGTGAGAACTCTGCGGGCCTCACGGTCGATGGCAACGGCGTCAAGATTGTGCTCGTCCGGGGCGACATCGCGAGCAACGAGAGCCTGACCGTGACCTCGAATAACACGACGGGCGTCGTCGTCCAGTCCGGCGACGTGTTCCTCGTGAACCGGACCTGCTCGAGCAGCACCTGGAACTGCCCCCAGACGCCGGCCGTCGCCGGCGGGATCGCCGACGACGACCCGACCAAGGTTCCCAACACAGCAAACAACAAGAACGCCTTCTACATGGCGCCACTGCCGGTGCCGCGGTTTGCCTCGCCCCTGGGCAACAGCGGGTCGCCGCTCACTGATACGACAACAAATGCATCGAATTGCGCCGGCGCGTCCGCGACGAGCCTCTGCGTCCCGTGGCGGCCGCTTGGCGCCGGGGCGCCGGGGGATTGGTCCTGCACCAACGCCGCGGTTATCGATCCATGCGGCTCGCCGGTCTTCGACTCCGTCAACGGGACGGTCAGGTGCGACGCGCGGCTGGGCGGCATCCCGGACAACCATCTCGACCCGACCGTCGGCGGGGCGAACTTTGGCAACGTTCAGGGGAATCCGAACCAGAGCAACGGCAACGAGTACAACAACATCGACGACGATTACACGGTGCCGGACCCGGATACCACGGCGACACCCGCGAACCCGCCGCAGAGCTGGATCTACACGGACAACCTGGACCACAAGAACAATCCGCCGATCAGCACCGTCACCACGTCAGTCACCTTCAACCTCAAGCCACCGTTCGGGACACCGAATCCCGGCACGACGACTGTGCGCTACGTCGGCTTCCGGACGAACAACGGCGTCCTCGACGGGACTGGCTATCCGATCACGCTGCAGGTAACCCTTTTGCAGGGAGGGGTGGCCATCTCGTCCGACCCGACGCTGAGGACGCTCGGCGGTACCCCCACTCGATACTCGTGGACGGTCGGTGCCGGCGTCATCACGAACTACAACAATCTCAGCCTGCGCTTCACGTTCCAGAGCGCAAATCAACCCAACAACAATGCGCTGGAGCGAGGCGGCGGCGTGTCGTGGGCAGAAGCCGAGACCCCGGCGCTGCTGCCGCCCACCGCCCTGCCGCCGATGATCCCGCCCGGCTACTACCACTCGATGACCATCGAGGCAGGCGGCTGCGCGGTCCTCGATCCAACGGCGGTCTACTCGCACCTCTACGGCTACCAGATGCCCGGCATCTATCGCTTCCAGGGCAACGGCAGCGCCAAGATCGACATCGGCGACGGTGGCGCCCTCATCGGCGACGGCGTGACGTTCGTCTTCGACTCGGGCTTTCCCTCCGCGACCGGAGGGAAGGGGCTGATCATCGGCAACAATGCCGTGTTGGCCCTGAACACCGGCACGGTCTCTGGATCGCAGGTGTGTGGGCTGGCGAACGCAGATCCGACGAACTACAACCCGTCGACCCCGCTACTCGCTCTGCCGCAGAGCGCGCTGTGCGCAGCCTGGGGCGTCGATACCACCGCCACGACGGTGTTCCATGCGGGTCAGAGCCAATGGCCCTACTGCGATCCCTTGAACGAGCCGAATCCGCAGTGCGTCGACCGGAGTCAGTACAACCCGGTCGGGAGCTACAGAGGGATAACCTTCTATTTCACGCCAAATGCCTGGCCAGGGACGAACATCGAGCAGCGCTTCCAGATGGGCGGTACCGGCGGCTCGACGCCGGGTATCGCGTTCCGCGGCGTCCTCTACGCGCCCTACGACGACATCAAGATGAGCGGCGGCTGCAACGGCTTCAAGACGATCGGCCAGGTGCTCGCCTGGACGGCGAAGTTCAACGGCGGCTGCGCCTACATCCAGCTCGACTATCCCTACACCGACCAGCCCGCCAATCCGTACCTGCTGGAGCCGACGGTCAACCAGTAGCGAGCTTGACTCGCCCGCTGGGTCAGAGCGTCGGCGGCGGCTCCGGTGTGATCTCCAAGGTCGGCGGCGGCGCGGTCGGCGGTGGCGCGGTGGGCACGGCGGTTGGCCTGGGCGTGGGCCTCGGGGTCGGCTGCGGTTCGTAGCAGGTGACTGCCGGCAGCTTCGTCTTGATCCTGCCGTCGTCGTTCTCGGGGATCGTGTCCATGCCTGTCGGCAGCGTGCCGGCCGGTGGGAAAGCGCGTGTCGCAAGGTCGCGGATCAGCCGCATCCGTGGGATCAGCACCGAGCCGCGCGGGTCGCCAATCGTGCCGTGGACCAGGGGGTAGGTGATCACGGCCCGATAGATGTGGTCGCGCTGGATCGAGGCGAAGGCGATGTAGGTCGAGATCGTCTCCGCGTCGAGGCTCGTCTTGAGCAGCTTGCCCATCCCGGCGATGAACCCGGCCGGGTCGTTGAGGAAGCCGCCCTTCATGATCCGGTCGCGGGCGGCGACCACGATCTCGCCCTGGCGGGCGGCGCGCGTGAAGTCGTTCTCGCCGATCGACTTGCGGATCCGCGCATAGGCCAGCGCCCCCTGGCCGTCGAGGTGGTAGTTGCCGGCGTTGATCGCGAAGCCGTGGAACCCGTACTCGTTGTAGCGCGGGTCGAACAGCGCGTTCCGAACCGTGACGTCGACGCCGCCGATCGAGTCGATGACCCTGACGAAGCCGGGCAGGTTGACCTCCGCCCAGCCGTCGACGTGGACGCTCAGCAGGTCGCCCAGCGCGGCCGCGAGCACCGCCTCGCCCGAGGTCGCGCCCTTGAACTTGCTGGGGTAGCGGTTGGCGTAGGACACGAGACTGTTGATCTTGGGCCGGAAGATGCGGCCATCGGGCAGCGGCACATTGACCATGTCGCGTGGCACCGACACCATCGAGACGTCGCCGGCGATCGGGTCGAGCGAGGCGACGATCATCGTGTCGGTCAGGAATTCGCTGCGGCCCGGCCCGGAGTCGACACCGAGGAGGAGAACCGTGAACCGGCCGAGCTGCGGTGTCGCGCTCGGCAGCGGCTCCGCCGACTGGCTGGGGAGCTCGCCGAAGTCGGGATCGGAGTAGCCCGGCTCGACCGGCGGCGGCTGATAGGGCTTGTCCGCGGTCTGGAAGACCTCGATCGCGGCCTCGCGGGCGACGTTGGTGAGGTACGCCGCGTACGCGCTCGGCACGAGGACGAAGGCGAGGGCGACCGCCGTCAGCGCGGCCCCTCGCTCCCGCGGCCGGCCCTTGCCGCGCCGGAAGGCGTCGGCGACCGCGACGAGTCGCCACAGGACCAGCACGCCCTCGAAGATGAGGATCGCCGCGATGACGTTCGGGTCGAGGAGGAGGGCGAGTCGTTCCAGCCGGTCCGGGCTGACGAGCGCGCCGATGACCAGCGCGAGGAGGATCAGCGGCGGGAGTGCCAGCAGCACACCCGAACGGCGAGCGCCGACGGAAAGCTGCCCCAGCCCGGGCCACAGCGCGGAGAGCAGGGCGACGACGTGCCGATTGGTGCGGAGGGGTCGGTGGATGGAGAACCTCGCAGCGGCGTTCTGTTCAGCTCAGAGCCAGTGACGGAGGTCTCGCGCTCTGCCGACCGCCGGCGCCGTCGCGGATTGTAGGGGCAGTCGCGTCTCGACATGCGAGAGGACGGTCAGACGGTCTCCGCCTCCCAGGCGCCCGCCTCGGGCACGCTGCCGTGGGCCAGCTCCACGTCGGCGAGACGTCGCCACCGGTTCGCGAACAGCCACGCCAGCGCATAGAGCGCGGCGACCACGATGAGCAGGAAGCGGTAGCCCGTCAGGAGCGCCACGTACTCCATCGCCCCGCCGATCATCGCCCCGAGGAGGTTGCTGGCGAAGGCCATGTCGGCGGTGCGCGTGTCCCGGAAGGAGTAGGTGAACACGAGGTTCGCGAGGAACACCGGGGCGAAGGCGACGAGGCCGGCGAGCAGGTAGCGCAGCGCGGGCGGGTCGATCAGCAGCGACTCCGGCGGGAGCAGGAAGGCCACCGCGAGCGCGGCGAACAGCAGTACGTACAGCACGCCGGCGCGCTGGAGGCGGAGGCGGGCGTTCACGAGGATCGCGAGCAGCACGGAGGCGAGAATCGCGAAGAACGCCAGGGCGTTGACGAGCCAGGTCGAGCCGAACAAAAGCGAGAAGCTGACCAGCGAACGGGTCTCGAGCAGGAGGAA
Organism: uncultured Anaerolinea sp.; assembly: GCA_964468305.1. Classification (GTDB taxonomy): domain Bacteria; phylum Chloroflexota; class Limnocylindria; order Limnocylindrales; family CSP1-4; genus UBA5189. Next base: position 10,081 of record CAYXVP010000045.1, read on the forward strand.
CGCCGCGCCGAGGACGAAGAAGTGCGGGCTGAACCGGCGGATCGAGGTCCCGCCCGCCCGGGCCGCGCTGAACACGCCGAAGAGGGCAATGAGCAGCGCGAACGCGAGCCCGGCGAGGTAGTGCGGGGCGATGAACGGCGTCCGCAGGTATAGGAACGGCCAGTCATCGGTCGCCGCCTTGGGCGTCTCGCCCGGACCCGGGTCCGGCACTGGGTCGATCGCGTCGCCCGGCGGCCCCGCCCCATTGAGGCCGTCGATGAGCGGGCCTGCGGCGAAGATCGCCTTGTGCGCGTCGAAGGTGCGCACGATCGGCGGGCTGTCGAACGTCGCCGCCAGCATCGAGTCGATCTTCGAGATCAGCCAGTTGTCCCGGTAGTAGTTGTAGACGACGAAGACACCGTCGGGCGCGAGGTGGTCGCGCACCGACTGGAAGGCCTCGTCCGTGAACAGGAACGACTCGAGCCGGATGTTCGCGGTCGAGCTGACGAGGGTCAGCGAATCCGGCAGGGCGAAGATGACCAGGTCGTACTTCCTGTCGGTGCCCCGCAGGAAGGCGCGGCCGTCATTCTCGTAGCGGGTGACCCGTGGATCCTGGTAGGGGTGGTCGGGGTGCTGATCGATGCCGAGCTGCTGGATTCCCCGGTCGATCTCGACGGCGTCGACGTGGCCCGCGCCCTTGGCCAGCGAGATCGCCACGTCCGTGCCCGAGCCGGCGCCGACGACGAGCACCTGCGCGTATGTCCGCCCGGGGAACCACTTGTACAGCTGGTCGTAGAACTCCTCTTTCGGTGCGTTGACCGGGTGCAGCGCCTGGTGCGGGATGCCGTTGACGTTGACGTACAGCTCGCCATTGCCCGCGCGGTAGGTGTTGATGCGGTAGTACGGCGACCAGATCTCGTTCGCCTTCTGCTCGCTCAAGGTGAGCAGGAGCATCACGGCGAGCGCGAGCACGGCCGGAATCCGGAGGGGGCGTCTGCCGCCTCCGCCGGCGATGAGGAGCAGCACGAGGGCCGCCGCCACCGAGAACCAGACGAGGGGCGGCGTCCCCGCGGCGGACAGCGCGGTGAACCCGGCAATCCCGAGCATCGAGCCGGTGATGTCCCAGGCATAGGCGCGCAGCGGCGGCATCGAGCGCAGCAGCGGGCCGAGCGGAATGGCGAGCGATGCCATCAGGGCCGTGATCAGCCCGAACACGATCGGCAGGACCAGGAAGTTGACGTCCGCGGCGGTGCTCTCGGCGAGCCCGAAGAACAGCTCGTCCGTCGAACGAACCTGGACGTTGAGCTGGAGCTTCGTGATCAGCCCAACGACGACCAGCAGCAGGATCGGGAAGATCGCCACTGTGTCCAGCTCGCGTCGCCGCCCGAGCAGGATGCCGATGCCGATGCCCAGGAAGCTGGCCATCAGCAGGAAGTTCGAGAAGAAGCCGATGTAGCGAACTTCCGAGGGGACCCAGCGGATCAGCAGCAGCTCGACGAACAGCAGCGTCGCGCTGGTGAGGACAAGGCGGGTTCGGTTACCGCGCAGGCGTTCGACGACGCCGGCCCACGGGACCGCCCCCGGCCGGGGGCCGGTTGACATCGGGGCAACGGTAGCAGGGCCCCGGTTTCGGCTGCCGGCGTGTCGATTCAGATCCAGTCGATCCGGCGCAGGATGAACGTCGCGACGACCGCG
>CAYXVP010000046.1:0-6121 GCA_964468305.1 uncultured Anaerolinea sp.
GGGCGCGTCCGCAAACGCCGCCGGGGCGGGCGAAACCGCCGCCCTGACGTGGGCCATCCACACCCACAACGGCGCCGAGCGGGCGGTCGCCAACTGGCTGGCCGGGGGGCAGGCCGGCGCCCGCCACGTCCAGGCGACCATCAACGGCTATGGCGAGCGCTGCGGCAACGCGAACATGGTCAGCATCCTCCCGGGCCTCGCCCTCAAGACCGACCACGAGCTCCAGCCCGCGGGTGGCGGCGACCTGCGCGCCCTGACCGAGCTCTCGCGTGCCGTGGCCGAGATCGCCAACGTCGCACCCAATGACTACCAGCCCTACGTCGGCCGCTCTGCGTTCGCGCACAAGGGCGGCGTCCACGGCGCGGCCGTGGCCAAGGTCGAGCGGAGCTACCAGCACATCGATCCGGCGTCGGTCGGCAACGCGGGGCGGCTCGTCGTGTCCGAGCTCGGTGGTCGGGCGAACACCGCGATCCGGGCCGGCCGGGTGGGCCGCGGGGCGGAGGGGGTGGCGAACGCGGCCGGGTCGTCGGGCCGGATCAGGGGGCTCGAGGGCGAGGGCCTCTCGTTCGGGGGCGCGGGGGCGTCGTTCGAGCTGCGCATCCGCCGCCACCGGGCCGACTACCGGCCACCGTTCAGGATCGTCGACTACACCTGCCTCGTCGAGCAGCGCTCGGGCGCGGAGCTGCGGGCCGAGGCGACGGTCAAGGTCGAGGTCGACGGGGAGCTGCTCCACACCGCGGCGGATGGCAACGGCCCGGTGAATGCGCTCGATGCCGCGCTGCGAAAGGCGCTGCGGGCGTTCTACCCGGTGCTCGACGGGGTCCACTTGTACGACTACAAGGTGCGCATCCTCGACTCGGATGCCGCGACCGGCGCGAAGACCCGGGTGACGATCGAATCGACCGACGGCTCGGCCGAATGGTCGACCATGGGCTCCGACACGAACATCATCGCCGCCTCGGCGACGGCCCTCGGCGACTCGCTCGAGTACGCGATCTGGAAGCGCGGCGCCGAGCTGCGGCGGCGCGACGAGCGACACTTCACGACGGTGATCTCCGGGGAGGGAGCGAGATGAGCGCAGGAACCGACGCGACCGAGACGAGCCCGGCGCTCCACCTGACCCGCTGGACCGTGACCTCGGGCTCGAACATCCAGAGCCGTGGCGCCGTGGTCATCGAGGCGGGCGACCACCACTGGCGCGCCTCTGCCGAGGGCAACGGTGCGGTCGATGCGCTGTTCAAGGCGGTCGACGCGGCGCTGGCCGACGTGCTCCAGGGCCACCCGCGCCTGGTCGGCTACGACGTGCACGCACTCGCCGAGGGACCGGAGGCAGAGGGCCTCGTGATCATCGCCGTGCAGCCGCCGCCAGGGGAGGGTCCCCGATCGCTGGGCCTGTACAACGGCAAGTCGCGCGACACCAACATCATCGCGGCGTCCATCGACGCGTACATCGAGGCCCTCAACGAGATGCTTGCCGAGGCGCATTGGGCCGACGCGCCGGCCTCCGCCGGCAAGGGCCGCAAGGCGGCGCCCGAGACGCACGGCCGCCGCGGATCGATCGACAAGGACGCCGACGACTCCCTCCCCTGGGTCGGGTAGCTGGCACGTGATGGATTCAGCTATCGGATCGACATTCGGGTTCGAGTTCGTCACGGAGCGCGCGCCGGACGGGTGGGGGACGCTGGATGTACGCTTGGCCAATGTTTGAGGGGCTATCGCCTGCGCACCTGATCCTCGTCCTTGCGATCGCCTTGATCATTCTCGGACCAGGAAAGCTGCCCGAGACTGGCGCCGCACTCGGCAAGGCCATTCGAGGGTTCCGCGACGCGGCTCAAGGCAAGGACGAACCGCCGGGCGGCCCGCCAGAGAGCCGGGCCCCCTAGTCCTGTCGGCCGCACGAGCGCGTCGGCTCCCGCGGAGTCTTGCGTTTGACGCGAAGACAGCCCTGGGCAATCGATGACCGAAGGACATCACCTCGCGCAGGGCGTGGCGTTCGCGGGTGAACCGGGCGCATTCGCGGAGGATGCCGTCGTCGCCGCTTTCGGAGAGGGGGAGTCGCGGCTGCCCGTCGGCGGATTCCGGCAGGTGTTCGAGGCGGTCACGGCTGGGTCGGCCGATGCCGGCGTGGTGCCGATCGAGAACGTGGTCAACGGGTCGGTCCGCGAGGTGTACGACCTCCTGCTCGAGCACGACCTCCAGATCTCGGGCGAGATCGTGGTTCCGGTCGAGCTCTGTCTGGCCGCGCTGCCCGGTCGGGCGATCGACGACGTCGAACGGGTCTACTCGCACATCCAGGCGTTGGGCCAGGCCGAGCAGTTCCTGCGAACCCGGCCGTGGGCGCTGCTGACGACCTACAACACCGCCGGCGCGGGCAGGTTCATCGTCGACCAGGGCGACGCGGCGGCCGCGGCAGTCCTTTCACCGCGAGCGGCGCGGGTGTTCGGGCTGAATGTCCTCGCCACCTCGATCCAGGACGTGGCCGACAATCGGACCCGGTTCATCGTCATCGAGCGCCCGGGTGCCGTGCCGCCGCCTGAGGGCGCGAGGGCCTTCCGAACCACGATCGCCTTCGGCGTCCGCAACGAGCCAGGCACGCTCCTTGCCGCGCTGCAGGTCTTCGCCGCCCGCTCGATCAACCTGTCGAAGCTCGAGTCGCGACCACGCCGCGCGGCGGCCTGGGAGTACGTCTTCTGGGCCGACCTCGACGCCCACTGCGACGACCCGGCGTGTGCCGCGGCCCTCGCGGGTCTCGCCTCCGTGGCGACGATGCTGCGTGTCCTCGGGACCTATCCGAAGACGGCGACGTAGGGGCTCTCGCGCGCGAGTGCGCGCGCCCTCGGGCGTCGGCTGGTGCGCGCCGGCAACGACTCCGCACGATCGGCGTAATGAAACGTTCTCGGGAAGTTTGCGAAGCGCTCATATCTGTTCTTGACCGCACATAACCGCTGGTGCCAGACTCGCGTTCCGCGAAATCGCGTTAGGGGCAGAGCTCGTCTCCGGAGGTCGCTCGAGCGGCAGTTCTCGAGCGGGGATGGGCACTCCCTCAACGCACCTCCGCGAGGGGTCAGCCGGGGGGAAAGGGAGTCAGCGGTGCCTGTCCGGACACCGAACGGCAGCGGCGCCCCGTCATGGCGCCGGGTTGCGTCTCCACGCGCCCGGATTCGCCTGACGGTCGACTGCGCGCGCACCGCCCGCGGGTGTTGGCATCCCGAGGGAGGTGTCTACCGGACCAGGTGAGCTAGCACGCCGGGCGGCGTTCGCCCGGTTCCAGGGAGTGTCGGGTCTCGCCTTGGAGGCGCCCGGTGAGCGCGGGCGAGCTCGACGGCAATCGTGGGATCCAGCTGTCGCTATCCGCTGCGGTCTGCTTTGGCATCCGCGGTGAGGGTGTCGCCGAGGCGGGATCCGGTCAAAGGGAAGCAAGAAGGAGTGGAAATGGTTCGAGAATCCGGGGCAACGTGCTCCTGTTCTGTTGGGAGGACCGTATCGTGCTGAGTCGAAAGCTCATCAAGAAGCAGCCGGGCCGCAAGTGGCTCACCGCTGTCGCCGCCCTCGCCCTACTGGGCGGAACGCTTCTGGCAGGGGCTGTCGCGTTGGCGACCACGCCGGCCGGCCTCTTCGAGCTCGAGGGCAACGCCGTCACTGACAACACGGTGCCTGGTTCGGACGACTGGGACCGCGTCTGTCATGAGGTAACGGGTTCCGACTGCAATACCACGTCAAATACCACTACGGCGACGGCCGTGGCCTGGACGACCGACACCCATGGTGCGGTCGGCGGCTTGAGTGCGTGCACCGGCAATAACTGCACCATCTTCACCGGTGGTGGCTCGAAGGACCCCATCGATATCAACCAGTGGGCATGGAAGGACAATGTCGGTGGGTTGCCCGATAAGGACAACCTTCAGCACGGCTTTGCCGCGCGCTACTCGATTCCGTCGAGCACTGCTTGCCCGGGCCCGAACGGGGACACGTCCGGCACGACGTCATGCGACATGCTGTTCTTCGGGAACGACCGATTCGACAATAGCGGCGACGCCCAGCAGGGGTTCTGGTTCTTCCAGAACAAGATTGGCCTCGGCGCGAACGCGGTCGGCGGTGGCAATGGCTTTTCAAGTTCCAACACTCCCGAGTTCCATAAGCTGGGTGATCTGCTGCTGATCAGCGACTTCAGCAATGGCGGTGCCACGTCCACAATCACCGTCTACACGTGGGACCCTGGCTGCCTCAAGACCGACATCCCGAAGTCGGGGCCGGTCGGTGGAGTGAGCTGCGGCGACGCGAACCTCCGCTTCCAGGGGACTTCGACCCTTGCCAATTGTGACGGCGGCGGTGGCATAGACCCCGCCATCTCTGGCTTCTGCGGCGTCGTCAACAACGCCGATGGCACCGTCGCTCCGTGGACTTTCCTGGATAAGAGCGGCAACAACAGCTACCTCTCGAACGAGTTCTATGAGGGTGGCGTCAACCTCAGCCACTTCAACCTCCAGAGCGAATGCTTTGCGTCCGTCGCATCGGAGACGCGGTCTTCGCAGTCCACGACTGCAACCCTGAAGGACTTCGTCCTCGGCAGCTTCGGCGACTGTACAGCTCACCTGACGACCCAGGTCAGCTCGTCAAGCGTCAACCCGAGTACGCCCGTAACGGATACGGCAACAGTTACCGGCAACAGGCCGAATATCACTCCGTCGGGCAACATCACCTTCTTCCTTTGTAGCTTCGCTTCCGGTACTACCGACGTGTGCGACGACACCGACTCCAGCCATCACGGCACGGCAGTCGGATCCCCGGTTGCCCTGAGCGGCAGCGGGGCCGTCGCGACCGCGACGTCAGCCGCCGTCAACACAGCCGCCAACCCGCTCGCCCCTGGTCGCTATTGCTTCCGCGCCGAGTGGCCGGGAGACAGCAACTACGTCGGAGCAAAGAAGGAATTCGACGGCGCGACGGAGTGTTTCACGGTCGTGCAGTCTTCGACCACCACGGTGACCAAACCGCAGGTCGGTGGAAGCGATGTCGCGGGCGACGTGATTATCGGCACGAATGTGACCGATCACGCCGTCATTACCGGCGCCACCGGTTTCGGCAACGTCACTGGCACAGTGAACTTCTTCGTGTGCGACCCGACCCAGACGACGGGCGCGTCCGGCTCCGAGCGCTGCCAGACCGGCGGCACGGCTGCGGGCAGCAAGTCGGCAACCCCGGTGGCTGCGGCCAATCCGCCGAAGTCGACAGCGGACTCTGACCCTGTCACCGCGAACCTCACTGGCGTGTGGTGCTTCCGCGCGGAATACGTGTCGGACACACCCAACTACACCGGCTCCAGCGACTCCGCGCACACGGAGTGCTTCAACGTCATCAATTCGCCCACGACCACGGCGACAACACCGCAGGTCAGCGGCGCGAACGTAACAACGGTCAGCTTCGGCACGACGGTCACGGACCACGCGCTCGTCACCGGCGCCACCGGCTTCGGCGATGTCACGGGCACAGTGAACTTCTTCGTGTGCGACCCGACCCAGACGACGGGCGCGTCCGGCTCCGAGCGCTGCCAGACCGGCGGCACGGCCGCGGGCAGCAAGTCGGCAACCCCAGTTGCGGCGTCGGATCCGCCGCAATCAACCGCAGATTCCGATGGCGTGGTCGCGAACCAGCTCGGCGTCTGGTGCTTCCGCGCCGAGTACGTGTCGAATACCAACCACTACACGAACTCCAGCGACTCAGCGCATACCGAGTGCTTCTCGGTTACGACGACGTCCTCCGGCACCTCAGCGCAGCGCTGGCTGCCGAACGACCGCATTGTGGTGACCTCCGTCGGCACGAGCCTCGCAGGCCACATCACCGTCACGCTCCGTTCGGGCTCGTGCGCCGGCTCGATCGTCTACACGGATGCGAGCAACGTGGCGTTTACCGCGACCACCTCGGGCGCGGTCTACAACACCCAAAACACGACTTACTTCCTCGGGACCCTGTCCGATGGCACCGCCGGTGCCGCGGCGGGGACCTATTACTGGAGCGCGGTCTTCACGCCCGATAGCCCGTCCGCTACCGGTGCGTCCACCTGCGAGAACTCGGTCGTGACTATCAACAACTGAACCAACACGCGGACCCGAACTGGGCCGCTTGA
>CAYXVP010000046.1:6221-11703 GCA_964468305.1 uncultured Anaerolinea sp.
GGGCCGCTTGATTCCGAACGTAGGCGGTCTTGCCCTGGACGGGATCCCTCCGAAAAGAGAAGCCCCCGGAGGCGATCCCGGGGGCAGATGGGCTCTACGAGCGGTACTTGCTGCTGAGCTGCCTAGCCGGCCACGCCGTACACGAGCTTTACCGTTGAGTTCGACACGACGGCAGTGCACGTCGCCGCTCCGCCGGTCCAGGCTTCAGACGACAAAGTGATGTTCTTGGCCGCCGGCCACATGTATGTGTCGTAATACCCCGCGAACTGTGTCAGCACCGTGGCGCCGCCTTGGACGCATGTGGTCGTGATGAATGGGTTCGCTACCCCGGCCTTGGACACGTCATAGGTGACGTAGTCGCCCCAGCTCAATCCCGCGGTGCCTCGATCCGACAGCATGATCACGGATAGAGTCCCACCCGTGGAGCCGCCGCCGTGGCGCCCCCCGCCTATGGTGCTCGCGCCGCCGCCTTTCGCAGCAAAGGTGGAGCCCGCGATCAAGCCAAAGGCGAGAGCGGTGACGAGGCCTGCCTCGAGCAGGGCCTTGGCGACGTGCTTGGCGCGACCCTCGAGCTTGACGTCCGCGGTGGGCGGCGTATCCGCCCCCCAGTGGTGACCATTCCAAAACGACATCGGACCAGACCTCCGGCAACCCGGCTAACTGGCTGGGATTTCCGACCAGTCCCGTGGCTTTGCGTCCCCGGCTCACGCCGAGTTTGCCTTTTTCGGGCCAGTTCGATGCCGAGGCGGCAACGATGGCCGGCAGGGAGGCGTGAGGGCCAACGAACCTGGCTCGCGCGCCCGCTCCTGCTGGGGAACAGTGTGGGGCATCCATGGCGGCCAGGGAGAGTGAGGTGATGGTACTGAAGCGCCCGCTCAAGGTCTGTTGCAAAGTCGAAACAGTTTGGTGTAGCCCGAACGTACGGGCGGTGCCCGGACGCACCGATCAGGAAATGTTCACGAAACCGAATGTGGATAACCCGTCCCCACGCGACCCTCGCCGGAGTGATCCAAACGATGCGATCCTCTGGTCTGCCAACGACAAGGGGGCGGCACTGCGCCCTGGGCCGGTCTCAAGTTAGACCCGCGGATCAGGCGCTCAAGCCGTCACGATGCAGGCGACTCGCCGAACCGGGGGCCGATCCACGGATGCGCTGGCCCTCCCTAATTGACCGTGACCTGGCCCTGTGGTGCGACGCCCAGGGTGTCCCAGGGTTCCATGGCCGTGCACGGGGTGTCATCACCCACATGGGACGAAGCGATCTGGTCTGGCGGTTGCTGGGCCGACGTGCCGTTGTCGACGACGAGCGTCGTGAACGGAAGGCCGGTGAGGTCAAACCCGTTGAACCCCGTTCCGGAGGTGATCCATCCGCTGACCCACGCCGCCTTCCCCACGACGCGGACGCAGTCGATGATGCCGTGTATGCCCTCGCCCCGCGCGAAGCGATCGGTGTACTGACCGCTCCCGCTCCCGTCGGCGTACTGGAACGCCACGAACGAGTAGTTGCCGTCGCACCCGGGCTTGCCGCCGAACGAAACGCACGCGTCGGGGCCGCCGGCGGTTACGCGGTGAACCACGCTCGCGGCGGACACCACCGACGCGGGGGGCAGCAACAGAGCAGAGACCAGCGCACAGAGCAGGATCAACCTTCTCCGAACGTGGAAACGACGCGGACGCTGCGCCATGGGACCGCCCTCCAGATCCTCTGCGCCCCCGATTCGAGGGGCACGGTAGCACTCGGCCCGGGAGTGATTCCGCTCACTGGTGCACACGGACACCGCTTCGCTGTACGGCACCAGCGCCTGGCCTTGTAGCCATCCCGCCTCAGCGCCAGTCCGGGAAGCTCGCCTCACCGACGCCCGCGAGCGGCAGGGGTGTAACACCCGAGCCATCCGCCCGCATGACGAAGAGCCCGCCGGCAGAGAAGACGATGTAGCGACCGTCGGGCGACCACGCCGCCAGCTCGCCGCCTGCATATGTGAGGCGGGTCACGCCGGACCCGTCCGGATGCATCAGGTAGATGTCGGTGTAGTTGTCGCTGTGGTCTCGGCGCGACTGGAACAGGATCGAGGCGCCGTCGGGTGACCAGGCGACCTTCCCGCCTTCACCAACGCTTGAGAGGTCGACCACCTTCGAGCTATCGACGTCGACGATGAACATGCGGCCGCTACCGGCGAGGTTGTTGCTGAAGGCGATCCGCTGCCCGTCCGGCGACCACGAGGGGAGCTCGCCGTAGTCGGTGTTCGGCAGTCGCCGCTGTCCGGTGCCATCCGCGTTCATGACCGCGATCGAGCTCTTGCCCGATGATCCGCCACCGGGCGCGTATGCAATCAGGGATCCGTCCGGAGACCAGTCCGGGAAGCCGCCGTCTGGTGTCAGCTGGTGGCGCCCCGTTCCGTCGGCGTTCATCAGCCACAGCTCTGGGTAGTCGTTCGGTTCGGACCGGTAGGCGATGCGGCGACCGTCGGGCGACATTGATGGGTCGAACTCGTGCCATGGCGAGTCCGTGAGGCGGCGCAGGTTCGAGCCGTCGATGTCGACGATCCAGACATCGTCGTAGTTCGAGAAGACGATCCGACCTGCCAGCGTCGCGAGATCGATCGCACCCGAAGGCGATTCCGTCTCGGCCGAGGAATTGGCTGAGTCCGCAGACGGGACGCCTACGGGGGTCGCCGGCGGGCCGACCACGGCGGGTGAGGCAGGCGCCTGGCCGGCGCACCCCGCCATCACCAGCGCGAGGACCAACGACGTTCTCCGGCCACGGGCCTCGTTCATGCCCGTACCCCGTCCTTTCGATCGAGGCGCTTCCGCCAGTCCACCCAGGGCCACGCCGGCGCCAACGCGTAGGATGAACGCTTACCGAAACGGAGCCCTCCAGATGACCCTCACCGCCACGAAACCGCATCCCATCTACCTCGCCGGCAAGTGGGTCGACTCGCCCGACACCCTGACCGTCGAGAACCCGGCCGACCCGAATGCCCCGGCCGGCGCCACCTACAACGCCACCGAGGAGCAGTACGAGGAGGCGGTCAACGCCGCCGTCGCCGCCTTCGAGCACATGCGCCTGCTTCCCGCCTACGAGCGCGGCCGGGCGCTGCGCGAGATCAGCAATGGCATCAAGGCGCGGCGCGAGGAGCTCGGCCGGATCCTGAGCACAGAGGCGGGCAAGCCGATCCGCGACGCGCTGGTCGAGGTCGATCGGGCGACGCTCACCTTCCGGCTCGGCGCCGAAGAGGCGGAGCGGATGTACGGCGAGACGATCCCGCTCGACCTGATGGCTTCGTCCAAGGGCCGCGTCGGCATCACGAGACGTTTCCCGATCGGACCCGTGGCCGCGATCAGCCCGTTCAATTTCCCCTTGAACCTCGCCGCGCACAAGCTCGCGCCGGCGATCGCCGCGGGCTGCTCGATCGTCCTCAAGCCGCCGTCGAAGGACCCGCTGACGATGCTCACCGTTGCGGAGATCGTCGACGGCGTCGGCCTGCCAGAGGGCGCGGTCAGCATCCTGCCGATGACCCGCGAGCTCGGCGATCGGATGGTGGCAGACGACCGGTTCAAGCTGCTGACGTTCACCGGCAGCCCGTCGGTCGGCTGGCGGATGAAGGAGCGCGCGGGCAAGAAGAAGGTCGTGCTCGAGCTCGGCGGCAACGCCGGCGTGATCATCGACAGGACCGCCGACCTCGACTGGGCCGTCAAGCGCACGCTCGTCGGTGCCTTTTCCTACGCCGGCCAGGTGTGCATCAGCGTCCAGCGCCTGTTCGTCCACGAGGACATCCGCGAGGCATTTCTGGCGAAGTTCCTCGAGGGCGTCAAGGCCCTCCACCTGGGTGACCCGCTCGACCCGGTGACCGACGTCGGGCCGATGGTCGACGGCAAGGCGGCCGCCCGCACTCAGCGCTGGGTCGACGAGGCCGTCCAGCTTGGCGGGAAGGTCGTCACCGGCGGCCACGCGAACGGCAGCTTCTTCGAGCCAACCGTCCTCGAGAACGTGCCCGTCGAGGCCCAGGTCTGCTCCAACGAGGCGTTCGCGCCTCTCGTCGTCGTATTCCCGTTCACCGACTTCGGCGACGCGATCAAGCAGGTCAACGACAGCTTCTTCGGGCTGCAGACGGGCGTCTTCACCAACGACCTGACCCACGCCTGGCAGGCGTTCAACGAGCTCGAGGTCGGTGGCGTGATCGTCAACGACATCCCGACCTACCGCATCGACAACATGCCCTACGGCGGGGTCAAGGACTCCGGCCAGGGCCGCGAGGGCCTGCGCTGGTCGATCGAGGACATGACCGAGCTGCGGATCATGGTCCTCGCATGGCCGCAGTAGGGGACATTCCGATGACATTCCACTGGGGCTTGGACGGCGGCTTCGGGTTCATGTGGATCGCCGGTTTTGCCATCACCGTGCTGTTCTGGGGGCTCATCATCGCGGCGCTGGTCCTGGGCATTCGATGGCTCATCCGTGCCGACCAGCGCGGGCGCGGACTACCACCGGCGCCACATTCCGAGGACCCGCTCGAGATCCTGCGTCAGCGCTACGCCCGTGGCGAGATCGATGACGAGGAATACCAGCGCCGCCGCAAGGTCCTGACGGGCTGACGAAGCCGTACCTGGCGTCGGCCCGAGGGTAGGCCCGGCGCGGAGAAGGGCTACTCGACCTTGAGGCCCGGGGGGATCGGCTCCACCGGGGGCGGAATCTTCGGGTTGAGGTCCTCGAGCGTCTCGGCGACGATCCGCGCCACCGCGAGATTCCGGAACCAGTTCCTGTTCGCCGGAATGACGTACCACGGCGCGGCCTCGGTGGAGCACTTCGACAGGGCATCCTCGAAGGCGGCCATGTACTCGTCCCAGTGCTTTCGCGTGTCGAGGTCACCCATCCGGAACTTCCAGCGTTTGCGTGGGTTGTCGATGCGGTCCTGCAGGCGCGTCCGCTGCTCGTCCTTGTCGATCAGCAGGAAGAACTTCAGGATCGTCGTGCCGCTGTCGACGAGCAGCCGCTCGAAGGCGTTGATCTCGTCGTAGTGCCTGCGCCAGCGCGTCTCGGGCTCCACGCCCATGACCCGGACGACCATGACCTGCTCGTAATGCGATCGGTCGAAGATCGAGATCTCGCCCGAGCCGGGCACGTGGGGATGGACACGCCACAGGTAGTCGTGGGCGAGCTCCTCGGCGGTCGGCACCTTGAAGGCGTGGACATGGCAGCCCTGCGGGTTGAAGGCGCCCACCACGTGCTCGATCGTGCCGCCCTTGCCCGCCGAATCGATGCCCTGCAGGACGATGAGGATCTTGTGCCTGTTCTCTGCCCAGATCCGGTACTGCAGGTCGTCCAGGCGGGCGAGGTCCGCGGCGATGACAGCGTCGGCCTGGTCGCGGCTGTAGCCGTGGGTCGCCCCTGGGTCGATCGCCCCGAGGCGAACCTTCGTGCCGGGCTTCACGAGAAGGGAATCGCGAAGCGAGCTGGCCGAGCGAGCCACGCGGCTGCCTCCTG
>CAYXVP010000047.1:0-11534 GCA_964468305.1 uncultured Anaerolinea sp.
CCGACGGCCCGGGGAACGACCTCCTTCAGCATCGAGGCGGCCCGTCACCTCGGCATGGGGCGGCCGAAGGCCCGCGTCGCGATCCAGGGTTTCGGCAACGCGGGCTCGATCGCCGCCCAGCTGATCCACGAGGAGAAGGCGACCGTCGTCGCCGTGTCCGACTCGACCGGCGGAATCCACAACCCGGCCGGCCTCGACGTGCACCGCCTGATCCAGTGGAAGCAGGAGCACGGCACGGTGCAGGGCTTCCCTGGCTCGAAGGACATCGGCGGCATGGACGTCCTCGAGGTCGACTGCGACATCCTCATCCCCGCCGCGCTCGAGAACCAGATCACCGAGCGCAATGCCAAGAACGTCAAGGCGCGACTCATCGCCGAGGCCGCCAACGGCCCGACGACGCCCGAGGCCGACGAAATCTTCTGGAAGAAGGGGACGTTCATGATCCCCGACATCCTGTGCAACGCCGGGGGCGTCACGGTCTCCTACTTCGAGTGGGTCCAGGACCTGAACCGCGACCACTGGAGCGAGCGGGTCGTCAACGACAAGCTCCGCGAGATCATGGTCAGGGCGTTCCAGGAGGTTCTCGCCGTCGCCCGACGCGAGCAGGTCTATATGCGCACCGCGGCATATCTGCTGGCGGTCGAGCGGGTGGGCAACGCGATGACCATGCGCGGCCTGTACCCGTAGATCCGCTTCCGCCCGAAAGGTCGAAGCCCCGGCGCTCGGCGCCGGGGCCTCTTCGTCGGTCCTGCACCCCGGGCCGGATCAGCGGATGGTGCCGCGTTCCTCGCCGGCAGGCCATGCGAGCGTATGCACGTTCGCGTACGCGCCGCCGGAGCGCATCTTGGCAATGATGTCGGCGAGCGTCGCGACGCCGCCCGGGCACGCCGCGGAGCTCGGACGCGCAATGACGTTCGCCTGCGTGATGACGCCTTCGGCGAGGACGCCGTTGACGGTCACGCCGGCCGCATTGAATCCGTAAAGGAAGGCCACGACCGGGCCTGCCACGTCCGGCGTGCCGCAGTGGATGTGCGCCTGCGTGACGCCGTCGATGTTGGCGACGATGAGCTTGTAGTGGATCTCGGTCTCGTCCGAATTCAGCCAGAACCTGGCAAGTCCGGCGGCGTTGGTGTCGACCGGGACGGGTCGCTCGTTGGCGCCCTTGAGAGACGCCGTGAAGCGCAGCTGCGCGGCGAGGGTCGGTCCGGCCGCGATCGCTACAACGATGAGCGCGAGGCCAAGGCGCAGAGCCAATCTGCGTGCCATCTCCACCTCCAGGGTCGTCCTCGCCCGACATCCGCCCCCAGCGGACGGGGCCGTCTCCGTATACGCCGGAGCAGGTTCTTCGGATCGGGCCGACCTCGCGCTCACCCGAGGGCGCACCTTTTGGCCATACCGATACCACGGGACGCTTAGGCGCCCGAATTCCCGGGCCGGGACGGACCAATTGGCCATGCCGACACCACGGGACGGTTAGGCGCCCCAATTCGCGGGCTACCGCTCGAATCGGCCGGGCGCCGCTCTGGTCTGAACGTGCGCCACGGTGAGCTGCACTCGCTGAGGCCGATGTCTGCCGTTCTGGGCGCCTTACCGACCCTGGGTGTCGAAATGGCAAGAAGCCGGCACTCGCGCCTGGGCTGGCGCGTGCTTGGAAGGCGGCACTCGCCCATGGACTGGCGCGTGAGTGGCGCCTGTTACGATCCCGCCGTGCTCGACCACGAAGAGAAATTCCTGTTCAAGGAGGAGATCCTCGCGCTGTCCAACTCGCTCGGCGAGCCGGGCCAGCTCGACAACGTCGAGGACCTGCTGACCGACGTCATCACCTCGCCCCGCTTCGACAGCGAGGTGTTCACCCTCGAGCGGAGCCTCCAGGTGATGCTTGGCGGCCGGTCCGGGACGACGCTGGTGGGCCTGCTGACCGTGTCTCCGGAGGTCTTCGACGAGGTCGCCGAGGTGCGCATCCCGCCGGAGGTCCACGAGCGCCTCGTCGCGTGGCGCGCCCGCTTCGGGCTGGCGATCGACAACGCCCTGAACTTCCTCAACAACCCCGACGGGATCCAGGGCCACAACTTCGCGACCCAGATCGCGCACGTCGAGGAGCGGCGCGTGCTCCAGGGTCGGCTGACCCTCGTTCGCTACAACAACGAGCCGCAGTTCTTCGTCGCCGATGCCTCGGTCTTCCTTGGCCTCGTCGCCGACATCATGGATCGGCTGGGCCCGTATCTCGAAGCGGAGGCGGTCGACGCGGACACGGTCTCGCGCCTCCGCGACGGGATCGCGCTGATCGAGCGCAAGACGACCTCGCGCGCCTAGGCGCGGGCGAGACGACCCGGCGCGCGGGCACCGAGCCACGCGGGCACCGAGGCATGCGCCAGCTGTACCTCGCGGCGACCGGGCAGAACCGCGGCAAGACGACCGCCGCGCTCGGGCTCTTCGAGGGGTTCGTCCGCCGCGGCCTCGATGCGGGGTTCATGAAGCCGGTCGGCCAGCGGACCGTCATCGACGAGGGCGAGCCGGCGGACGAGGACGCCGTCCTGATGCGGGCGGTCTTCGGGCTGAAGGAGCCCTATTCCGTGCTCAGCCCGGTCCACATCCCGCGGGGCTTCACGAAGGCGTACATCGCGGGCGATGTGGTCGAGGACCTCGGCGCGAAGGTCGTCCGTGCGCACTCCACCTTCCGCGATCGTGAGGTCCTGCTGATCGAGGGCACGGGGCACACGGGCGTCGGGGCGGTGATCGGGCTGTCGAACGCAGCGGTGGCGGCCTCGCTCGGGACGCCGGCGATCATCATCAGCGAGGGCGGCGTCGGGCGGCCGATCGACGAGATCGTGCTCAATGCGGCGCTCTTCGCGAAGCACGGGGTGCCCGTCGCCGGGGCGATCGTCAACAAGGTCGACGTCGACGCCCAGCCCGGCATCGAGGGTGTCCTCCAGCGAGGGCTGGCGCCCTACGACATCCCGCTTCTGGGCGTGCTGCCGGTCCGGCCGATCCTTTCGAACCCGACCCTCGAGATGATCCTCGAGGGCGTGCGGGGCGAGACGCTCCACCCGGGACCGGACCTCGAGCGCGTGATCGATGGGGTGGCAATCGGTGCCATGGAGCCGGGGCACATGCTCGAGCGGGTGGGGCCGGGGACGCTGGTCATCGTCCCGGGCGATCGCGAGGACGTGATCCTGACCCTGACCACCGCGCACCTGAGGGGCACACCGCGAACGGCATCGGTCGACGAGCTGACGCGGCCGACCCTCCCGCTCGACGACGGCCACGCCGGCGCCGCGATCGGCCTGGTCCTGACCGGCGGCTATCGCCCGCGCAAGCCGGTGATCGAGGCCATCCGGCGGGCCGATCTGTTCGCGACACTCGTCCCGAACGACACCTACACGGTCGCCTCCGAGGTCCACGATCTGCTCGTGAAAACGCATGCCGCCGACCGGGAGAAGATCTCGCTCATCAAGGAGCTGGTCGGGCGAAACCTCGACATCGACCGCATCCTCGGCGTCGCCACGGAGCCGCGACTTCCGGTCTGACGCCCGTCTCGGCGCTCTTCATGCTTCATGGTTCCCAACCGGTGCGGATCGGACCGGGAAGTCCAGGGAGCGGGAGCGAGCTCGCCTCGACTTCGACCGTCTCCCGCTCTGCTGCCGAGAGCTTGCGCCAAGCCTGGATCGAGACGTTCTGGTTCGCGCGGCGCCAGGTCCCGACGATGTCTCCCCCAACGAGGAGTGCTCCTGGCCAGACCCGCGACGTCCAAAGCTCCGCGCGCCGTCGCGCATCCGGAATGAGCAGCTCCCGATCCGCGCCCCAGCTGAGGAAGTACGTATCCCCACTCGGGATGAGCCGGGCCGCAGCGGGCGGTCGAGGTTTGGCGCGAAGCGTCTCCTCATCGCTCGACAAGATCGACCGATCACCGATCGGTGTGCGCACCGACGTGAGCTCCAACGCCAGTGCGTCGAAGGCGGCCTGACCCTGGATCGCGCCGATCCCAGCCCAGTCGGCGAACTTCTCGGCGGTCGTCGGTCCGAACACGTGCAAGTACCGCCGCGCGAGCTCCACTCGGGCGTCGAATGGGTCGACGTTCGGCCTCGGAACCGTCCAGACGGCCGGCTGTCGAGCACCCTCCCAGCGGATGAGCAGCGTGCCGGTCGTGGTCCCGTACTTGAGGCTGTTCGGATTCACGCCGAGCCTCTCGCCGATGTCGTTGTGGCCCATCCTCCGGCCGTCCAGCAGCGCATGGACCCGCTCCGCGGCGTTCTCCGCGACCC
This sequence comes from uncultured Anaerolinea sp., assembly GCA_964468305.1. Classification (GTDB taxonomy): domain Bacteria; phylum Chloroflexota; class Limnocylindria; order Limnocylindrales; family CSP1-4; genus UBA5189. The sequence continues at coordinate 4,263 of CAYXVP010000047.1, forward strand.
GCCGACCTCGGTCATCGTCCGGGTAGCGGCCGAGCGTGAAGAGCGCGTGGTCCTGCGCCGGCACGACGTACGTGCTGAACCGTGGGCCCCATACCTGGACGAGTGCAGGATCCTCCCAGGCCGAGGGCGTCGCGCCCTGGACGCGGGCATGGATCGACAGGAGCGCTGCTCGCGGCATGCTGTCCTGGAGGCCGGCCCACGCAGCCGTACGGAATGACGCTGGGACGGTCGGCAGCCGCTCGTCGAGATGGGTCGCGCCTCGCCGGAAAGCAACGATCTGATTCCGGCTGAGGTCAAAGCGGGGTGCGGTCACCCTCGGGCCGCGCCGATGGATCGCGGCTCGAGGACGACGAGAGGGGTCTCGGTCCGCCTCGCGGCGACGAACGCCTCGCTGCCAGGGAAGAGCTTCCAGAGCCGCTCCGCTTCGCCGCCGTCAGCCGTTCGCGCGCGGACGGCGCGGGTCTCGCCTTTGAGCTCCACCGTCGCGTCGGGCTGTGCGTGGAGGTTCAACCACCACTTCGGGTCGCCCTCGCCCCAGCCGTTCATCGCCACGGTCACGAGGTTGGCGCCGTCCGGCTGGTAGCCGAGGATCGCGATTCGCTCCTGGCCTGACTTCCTCCCGACCGTGTGCAGCCGCATCGTGCCCCACTTCTCGGGTTGCGCCCGCCAGATCCCGCGCCGACCGCCGGTCCAGCGAACCATCGCTCGATGCGCCGCCCAGGCAATGACGATGAACCAGCGCGGCGGGAGGCGTGGGCGAGGGCTCGGCTTCGGCGGCTCATTGGTCATGGTCAGTCGATCGCCTCGTTGTCGATGAGCCGCGTCGAGCCGAAGCGGACGGCCATCGACAGGAGCGCCGGGCCGTCTACCGTGTCGAGCTCGCTCAGCGTCGACATGTCGGCGACCGAGACGTAGTCGGGCTGCGCGAGGGGCTCCTCGGCGAGCACGCGGCGCATCTCACCTCGGATCGCCTCCGCGGAAAGCTCACCTCGGCGATGGAGCGCGCGACCCGCCCGCAGGGCGCGATTCAGGACCGGGGCGGCGGCGCGCTCGTCTGGCGTGAGGTGAACGTTCCGTGACGACATGGCCAGCCCGTCCGGCTCGCGCACTGTCGGATGGGCGATCACCTCGGTCGGCAGCGCGAGGTCGAGGGCCATGCGCCGGATCACGAGCAGCTGCTGGGCGTCCTTTTGCCCGAAGTAGGCGTGCTCGGCGCCGACGAGATCGAACAGGATCGCGACCACCGTGGCGACGCCCTCGAAGTGGCCCGGTCGCGCCGCTCCCTCCAGCGGCCGGGCCACGGCGCCGACGCTGACCGTTGTGTCGAAACCAGGCGGGTAGATCTCCTCGACCCCGGGGGCGAAGACGAGGTCGACGCCCTCCTCGGTGCAGATCTCGATGTCGCGCGCCTCGCTGCGCGGGTACTTCTCGAGGTCCGTCGGGTCGCCGAACTGACGCGGGTTGACGAAGATCGAGACGACGGTTGTTGCGTTCTCGGCGCGCGCCCGCCGGATCAGCGCCCGGTGCCCCTCGTGCAGCCAGCCCATCGTGGGCACGAGGCCGACGGGTCGATCGGCGTCCGCGAGCGCCGCCCGCAGCTCTCGGCGCGTCCGGACGATCCGCAGGACGCCCGCGGGCGGTGCAGTGGCCGGTGATTCCCGAGTGATCACGCGGTGAGGCTACGCCAATCGACCGTAGCTAGGATGCGGCCATGGCGATCGACGAGCGGCCGCGCTGCGCCTGGGTCGGGACGGACCGGCTCAACATCGAGCATCACGACCTCGAGTGGGGCGTGCCTTCGCGCGATCGCCGATTCCTGTTCGAGATGCTGACGCTCGAGGGAGCCCAGGCCGGGCTGTCATGGACGACGATCCTGCGAAAGCGCGACGGCTATCGGGCCGCGTTCGCCAACTTCGAACCGGAGGCGGTGGCGGCGTTCGGCTCGGACGTGTTCGATCGGCTGATGCTCGACGCGGCGATCGTCCGCAATCGGGCCAAGATCGAGTCGACCATCGACAACGCCCGCGCGGTGCTCGCGCTCGAACGACCAGGGGTCGGCTTCGTCGATCACCTGTGGTCGTTCGTCGGCGGTCAGCCGATCGACAACGGCTTCACCGAGATGAGGCAGCTGCCGGCCGAAACCGCCGAGTCGAAGGCGATGTCGAAGGACCTGAAGGCCCGCGGCTTCCGCTTCGTCGGCCCGACGATCCTGTACTCGTTGATGCAATCGGCCGGCCTCGTCAACGACCACACGGTCGACTGCTACCGCTACGCCGAGGTGGCGGCCCTCGCCTGAGTACGGTCCGGGCCGCGCCTAGAGGTCGCGGTCGAGTGGTATCAACGGTGGGGTGATTCCGGCGGCCCGGTCTTCGGCGTGGCGGCCGAGCGCGTCCTCGAGCACGTCGTCGTCCATGCGCACGGACTCGGCGGGCCCGGGGAACGTGCCCGCAATGACCTCGTCCATCCAACGCCGCGTCGCCTCGGCGATCGTGCCCTGGAGGTCGGCGTAGAGACGGGCGTGCCTGGGGTGGAACGTCCCCAGCCCGGGCATGTCGGTGACGACCTGGACCTGGCCGCTGGTGTGCGGTCCCGCGCCGATGCCGATCGTCGGGATGTGCAGCCGCTCCGTGATGACCGCGGCGAGCTGCTCCGGCACGAGCTCGAGGACGATCGAGAACGCGCCCGCCTCCTGGATCGCCACCGCGTCGTGCAGGACCGCGCGCGCCGCATCGCGCGACTTGCCCTGGACCTTGACCTTGCCGCCCATGCCGTGCTGTGACTGCGGCGTCCAGCCGATGTGGCCCTGGACGGGCACGCCCGATTTGACAAGCGCCTCGACGATCCGCGCGGTGCGGACCCCGCCCTCGACCTTCACCCCCTGCGCGCCGCCGTCCTGCATGAACCGGCCGGCGTTGTCGGTCGCCTCGTCGACGGTCGAGTAGGTCAGGAACGGCATGTCGCCGATGACGAGCGCGCGCCGGCTCCCGCGCACGACGGCGCGGGTGTGGTGGAGCATCTCGGCCATCGTCACCTTGACGGTCGTCTCGTAGCCGAGCACGACCTGGCCCAGCGAGTCGCCGACGAGGATCATCGGCACGCCGGCCTCGTCGAGGATCCGCGCCGTCGGGTAGTCGTAGGCCGTGAGCATCGGGATGCGCTCGCCATCGGTGTACATCCGGCCGATGTCCGAGGTCGTCAGCCGCCGGACCTCGCTCGAGGCGCTCATCTCGCTCCCTCTGTGCTCGCAGGCTCGTGGACGGCGCGAGTCTGCGCTCCGGCGTCGCGGCCGTCCAACGCGGCGGCCACCCGATCGAAGATGCGGTCCGCGACCTCGCGCTTGGAGAGCAGCGGCAGCTCGTCCCTCGAGCCCGACCGGTCCAGCAGCGTGACCCGGTTCGTGTCCGTGCCGAAGCCGGCGCCTGGCTCGCTGACGTCGTTGGCCACGAGCAGGTCGATGCCCTTGGCGACGAGCTTGGCGGGCGCCCTGTCGAGGCTGCCAGTTTCCGCCGCGAAGCCGACCAGGTACGCGCCGGACGCCGCGGCGGCGACCTCGGCCAAAAGGTCCGGAGTGGGGGAGAGCTCGAGGTTGAGGCCGTCGGCGCGGGCGATCTTGCCGTCCCTCGGAGCCGTCGGCGTGAAATCGGCGACCGCCGCGGCCATCACGAGGGCGTCCGCCGCGCCGGACATCGTGACCAGGAGGGCGTCCCGCAGCTCGGCAGTGCTTTCGACGCGGACGATCTCCGCACCCTCGGGGAGGGGCACCTCGACCGCAGCCGCGATGAGGGTGGTCCTCGCCCCACGAGCGAGCGCCGCCTCGGCGAGGGCGACGCCCATCCGCCCGGTCGAGCGGTTGCCGATGTACCTGACCGGGTCGATCGGCTCGCGCGTGCCGCCGGAAGTGATCACGACGTGCCGGCCCACGAGGTCCGCCTCGCGTGGCGGGGCCTCGACGAGGGGCGGTCTCGAGGCCGGGCTCGGCTGGCGGATCGGGCGTTCGGACAGTGCGTCGACGACCGCGTCGACGATCGCCGGCAGCTCGGCGAGCCGGCCGACGCCCGACTGGCCCGATGCGAGGGGCCCCGACTCCGGCGAGATGACGGTGTAGCCGAACGCGTCGCGCAGCCGGGCAACGTTAGCGACGGTCGCGGGATGGGTCCACATGTCGCCGTCCATCGCCGGCGCCACGACGACCGGCGCGCTGGTCGCGAGCACGGCCGCGGTGACCACGTCGCCCGCCAGCCCGTTTGCCATCGCCGCGAGCCAGTGGGCCGTGGCCGGCGCGACGACGAACGCGTCGGCCGAGTCGGCGACGACGATGTGCCCGATCCGCCCATCGGGCAGGAGGTCGAGCAAGTCCGTCTCGACCGGATGGCGCGACAGTGCCGCGAACGACAGCGGTCCGACGAACCTCGTGGCGCTCGGTGAGAGCAGGACGACCGCGTCCGCGCCCTCCGCGGTCAGGAGGCGCAGCAGCTCGACGGCCTTGTAGGCGGCGATCGAACCTGTGACCCCGAGCGCGATGAGCCGGCCCTCCAGGCGCCGTTGGCCGCTGACCCCGGCCGATCGCCTCGTTGGCGTCTGCGCTCCGCGCTCACGCACCACGGAGTGCGCTCGCTTGCGCTGCTCGCCGCCGCCTTGCGCTCGTCAGGGTCGGACGGCCAGCGAAACCTTGTGTACTCACGACAGGTTCAGCTCGAGCGGCGTCCCTCCGGCTACCTCGGCGTGGAGGATCGCCAGGCCCTTCAGCGTCAGCTCCGGATCGATCGCAGCGACCCCATCGATGGAGCCGGCCCAGGTGGTGCGCGAGAGGCCGCCGGTCAGGATCACGTGGACGTCGCTCGAGGCGACGTCGCTGGCATCGGCCAGCTCGCGTCGGATGCGGGCGAGCAGCCCCGTGACGAGCGACTGGTAGCCGAGCACGGCGCCGCTCTGAATCGCCGCCACGGTGTCTCGTCCGATGGCCCGCTCGGGCGTCCGCAGCTCGACCCGGGGCAGCTTCGCGGTGCGAGCGGCCAGCGCCTCGAGCCCGAGCTCGACCCCAGGGGCGATTGCACCGCCCACGAAGGCGCCGTCTGCGCCGACGCAGTCGAACGTCGTCGCGGTGCCGAGGTCGACAACCACGGCCGGCGGCCCGTACAGCCGCGACGCCGCGAGTGCGTTGACCAGTCGATCGGCACCGACCTCGCCGGGACGGTCGACACGGATCGGGATCGGGACGGTGCCTGGCGAGGCGATCAGGAGCGGCCGCTCTCGCCGGTCCGCGACTGCCTCCAGCGCGGCCGACACCGCCGGCACCACCGAGGCGCAGACGATGCCCGACACGTCGGCGAAGGCGGTGTCGTCGAGGCGGAGCAGCTCTTCGAGCAGGACCTCGAGCTCGTCCGCTGTCGCGCTCGCGGGCGTGGCCGCTCGTCGAACGGCGGCGAGGCTCCCGTTCCGGAACGACCCGATCGTGACGTTCGAGTTGCCGACATCGATCGCGAGCAGCATGTCGCGATCATACGCGGCCGGATTTCGCCCCCGAATCGACACCGCCGGACCGGGGATGCCGCGTTACCATCGGCCGCAGTCCACCCCGTCCCCAGTGCCCCGGAGGACGAGACCGTGCCCCTGCAGCCGCCGGCCAAGTTCTTCGTGAACCAGGGCGTGGTCACGAGCCGGGAGGACATGCTCAATCTCCTGCGGCCGCTGCTCAAGCAGACCGTCTCGTACCGCTATCTGCGCGGGCGCGAGGTCGCGGCCCATGGGACCGGGTGGGTCGAGCGGATCGTCGTCGACCAGCCCGATGTCTCGACGTACTTCACCCCGATCGCCATCACCCTCAACGTCGACTCGTTCGAGCATCTCGACTTCCAGCCCCGCCCCGACCAGCTCCTCGTCTACACCCTGGTCCAGGGTGACGAGTCGGTCGTCGTCGAGTTCACGCCCGGCGGCGATGGCTCGAGCTCGCCGTTCGAGCCGCGCCAGCTCGCCTTCGACACGTCGGGCTATGTCCAGATGGAGCTCCAGGGCCTCAACTCGGATAGCGCCGCCGAGGAATAGGTGCGGGCCGACTCCGCGCAAATCAGGGGCGAAATCGGCCGTTAACCCACGTACTATCGCGGCACGTCGGCTCGCTCGCGCGAGCCATGGAGGGAAGGCGCGGACCGTGCCCACCCGGGCGCGGCGCGTCAGGTGGAGGAGGGAGCGATCCGAGTGTCTGCAGAAATGGCTGCCCCGCGCGCCGCCGGAGGCGGTGGCGGCATCGCCGACTACTTCAAGTTCGCCGAGCGCGGCACCGACCTGATCACCGAGGCCCGCGGTGGCCTGACCACGTTCATGGTCATGGTCTACATCGTGTTCGTGAACGCCAGCATCCTCGGCGACGGCTTCGGGCTCGGCCCGACGGACCCCGGCCGGATTGCCCTGTCCGCCGGGACGGCGCTGATCGCCGGGATCATGACGATCGTCATGGGCGTCGTCGGCAACTACCCGTTCGCCCTCGCGGCGGGACTGGGCATTAACGCGATCGTGGCCTTCGGCCTCACCTTCGGGCGGGGCCTGACGCCCGCCGGAGCGATGGGCGTCATCGTGCTCGAAGGCATCGCAGTGACGATCCTCGTGATCATCGGCCTGCGCGAGGCGGTCATGAACGCGATCCCGCTTTCGCTCAAGCGCTCGATCGGCGCCGGCATCGGCCTCTTCATCCTGTTCATCGGCTTCGCCAACGGCGGGCTGATCCAGACCGGCTGCGCGCCCGGCTCCGAGGCCGCAAAGACGTGCATCGGCACGCTGGTGACGTATCACCTGCCGGAGACGACGGGCCAGTTCGTGTTCCTCTTCGGTCTTGCCCTGACGGTTGTGCTCTGGGCGCGGCGCATCAAGGCCGCGCTGGTCATCTCGATCCTCGTCACGACCGTCGTGGCGCTGATCGGCGGGGTGACGAGCATTCCCGCCAACATCTCGTGGGCGCCGAGCTTCTCGACCATCGGGCAGTTCGACCTCGGCAACGTCTTCTCGACCCTGCCGCTGCTGACGGCGATCCTCGTGATCTTCACGATCATGCTGACCGACTTCTTCGACACGATGGGCACGGTCACGGGCGTCGCCGCCGAGGCCGGGCTCGCGCGCGGGGACGGCAGCGTGCCCGGCGTGGGCCGTGTCCTCCTCGTCGACAGCATCGCCGCAGCCGTCGGTGGCCTTGCCGGCGTGTCCTCGAACACGACCTACATCGAGAGCGCGGCAGGTGTCGCAGAGGGCGCAAAGACCGGCTTCGCGTCGGTCGTGACCGGC
>CAYXVP010000048.1:0-11394 GCA_964468305.1 uncultured Anaerolinea sp.
GGGGGGAGAACGGGGCGGACCCGGTTTCGTTGGCCAAGGTGGGGCGGATCGGACTCGACGACGTGTCCTGCTCGCCGTTCGGCGTGCCGGTGGCCCGCCTTGCCGCCGCGCTGGCGCTGCTCGCCGCCCGCGCCACGCTCGCCCAGAACGACCGTTAGCTCGGTGGCCGAGGAGGCCTTCACCCGCGACGAGGCGGCCGCCCGCGCCGGCGTGTCGGTCGACCGCGTCGACGAGCTTGTTACCGCCGGCATCATCAAGCCGCGCCCGAACGACGAATTCACCGTGGGCGACATCCGACGCATCCGGATACTCGAGACGCTCATCGAAGCCGGACTCCCGTTGGACGCCATGGCGGAGGGCTTCCGGCGGGGCCTGCTCACGCTCGATTTCACCGATGCGCCCGAGTACGACCGCTTCCCGCGGCTCAGCCGGGAGACGTTCGGGCAAGTCAGCGAACGAACGGGCATCCCATTCGCGCTGCTCGCGGTCATCCGGGAGACGGGTGGCTTCGCCTCGCCTCGCATCGACGACTTCTTGCGCGAGGACGAGCTCCGCGTCGTGCCGTTCGTCGAGATCCAGGTGCGCATCGGGTTCGACCCAGTGGCCATCGAGCGTCTGCTGCGCGCCCAGGCCGACAGTCTCCGCCGCATCGCGGAGGCCGAGGCCGAATGGTGGCGATCGCAGGTGAGCACTCCCAGGCTCTTGGCCGGCGAGACGGGGATCGGCATCGCCGGGATCGATGTCTCGGCGGCGATCAATCAGGCGTCACAGGACGCCCTCCTCGCAACCTGGAACGCGCAACAGGCGCAGACCTGGATGGGCAACATCATCTCCGGCTTCGAATACCTGCTGCGGCGCGAGGGCCTGTACGAGGCGCAGGATCGGCTGCCCGCGATCTGCTTCCTCGACGTCACGGGCTACACGCGACTGACCCAGGAGCGTGGCGATCGGGCCGCCGCCGAGCTCGCCGAGAACCTGGCGCGCGTCGTCGAGCGCTCGTCCGTGGAGCATGCCGGCAGGCCCGTCAAATGGCTCGGCGACGGCGTGATGTTCTATTTCCGGGACCCGGCGAACAGCGTCGTCGCGGCGCTCGAGATGGTCGACGGCGTCATTGCCACCGGCCTGCCCCCGGCGCACGTCGGGGTCCATGCCGGCCCGGTGGTCATCCAGCAAGGCGACTACTACGGGGCGACGGTCAACGTCGCCGCCCGGATCGCGGACTACGCGCGGCCCGGAGAGGTGCTCGTGAGCAGCGCCGTGGTCGAGGCCGCACGTCCTGCCGGCGTCGCCTTCGAGGACATCGGAAACGTCGAGCTCAAGGGTGTGACCGGCGTCGTGCACCTCGCCGCTGCCCGGCGGGGCGTCATCTCCGGCTAAGGCCCGCCGGGACCGTCGGTTCCGCTGCGGTCGACCACGGTTGCCAGCACCATCTCGCCGGCCCGCGTGTCGATCGTGCTCAGGCCGACCCAGGCCGGGAACTCCGAACCGTCACGCCTGCGCGCGCACAGGCCCGTGCGCAGGTAGAGCTGGCGCGGCACCGGATCGGCCAGAAACTCCGCGCGGTGCTGGACGTGCTGGTCCCGGATCCGCTCCGGGATGAGCGTCTCAACCGGACGACCGACGATCTCGTGGCGTGGCCAGCCGAAGACGGTCTCGGCCAGCGAGTTGAGGTGGGTGATCTCCCCGCCCGCGCCGACGGTCAGCGAGGCGCTCGGGGTCGCCTCGAGGACCGCTTCGACGTCGTCGCCCACGTCCCGCTGCCCTGCCGCCGCAACCTGCCACGCCCCGAGGCTCGCCGCAAGCCGGGCCGCGTCGAGGATCTCGATCGATCCCGGCGAGGTGGCGATGATCCCTTCGCGCCGGAGGTCGCGGAGCGCCCTCGCCGCAACCTCGCGCAGGGTGCCGACGCCGTCCGCGAGCTCCTGCTGCGTGATGGGTGCGATCCGACGCTCGCCGAGCCGGCCATCGCCGCTGAGCGCGAGCAGATGCCGTGCCACCTTCTCGCGGACCGTGCCGAACGCGCTGTCCGCGACGGTGGCGTAGACGTCCTCGAGACGGCGGCTCAGCTCGGCCAGCACGACGCGGGCAACATTCGGATCGGTCTCCACGAGCCGCAGGAACGCCCAGGCGTCGAGCTCGAGCAGCTCGACATCCGAGACCGCATGGATCGCCACGGGCGAGTGTCCGCCGAGGAGGTACGACCGGCGCGCGATGAGCACGCCCCGCCGCGCGTAGCGGACGGTCAGTTGGCGGCCGTCGGCGGCCGCCAGGAAGGCGCGCGCGGTCCCGGCGAGCAGGACGCCCGCCTGGGGCGCCGCGTCGCCCAGCCCGAAGATCGCGCCGCGCGCGCCGACCCTGCGGACGTGGGAGCCCCGGAGGAGCTGCTCCAGGATGGGTTCCGGCAGGTCTGTCCAGCGCGTGTCCGCGAGGATCCGGGCGTCGACGCCCGCGTCGTTGGTCGTCTCGCGCATGCCCTCTTGAGAGCGAGGCCGGCAGGCGGTTGCGACCTGTGACGTACGTCACGGACCGATTGCCGAGCGTCGCGCGCCGTGCGGGGGATACCGGGTCGCTTGGGTTGCGGCCATGGTGCCACACATTCGAGGCCGGATTGCACCGGCGTTGCAAGAGTGGGGGTGCTCGTGAAGCGCGCATTGATCCTCGCCCTCGCGGGGGTGCTTACGTTCGGGGCCGTGTACGGCTTCGCCGCCAGCCTGAACCTGACGACGGACAGCCTTGGCGCCGCGAACACGACGGTCGCGGCCTGCCAGGCGGGCGCGCTGACCGCCACGTACACCAGCACCTACTCAGCGGCGACGCCGGGGTATTCGGTCGGGACCGTGACGGTCAACGGGCTCGCCGCCACGTGCTACTCGAAGGCCTACAAGATCACCCTCAGCGGCGCAGCCAACGCCTCGCTCGGCGAGGCGACCGGCACGACGCCGGCAGCCGGGACGAGCTTCGCGGCGACGTTCTCGCCGGCCGTCAACGCGGCGTCGGTGACGGGCATCTCGGTCGTGATCAGCGGCTGATCCGGCGACCGGGCACTTCATCCGCCGGCGGCGACCCAGGCAGACGGTCGCCGCCGGCAACCACGCTGGGTGGCGGATGGCTCGACCGCGACGCATCCTCCTCGTTTCGATCCTCACTCTCGTCGGCGCGGTCGGCGCATTCGCGGCGTCGCTCGCGGTGAGCGGTGGCACGCTGGCGATGGCATCGGTCAGCACGCCGCGCTGCACGACGGCCGGGCTCTCGGTTGTCGAGAACCTGTCCGCGTCGACGGTGACCAGCGTCACGGTGAGCAACCTGCCCGCGGGCTGCGGCAACGCGACCCTCCAGGTGACGCTCAACAACCAGCTGACCTCGAGCAGTGGCAGCACGACGGTGCCAGCCGGCGGCGGCTCGGCGACGGTCACGCTGGGGGTCGCGGTCGCGCTGAGCGCCAGCGCGGAGGCCGACCTCGTGCTGACCGGCCCGTGAGCCTGCTCCTCGGTCTGCCCGTGCGCGCCTTCGCGGTCATCGTCGTGATCGCTGCCGCGCTCGCCCTGCAGCCGGGCTTCGCCGCGAGTCTCAACCTCACCTCGCAGGCATTCACGCCGTACCGGACCTGCGTCATCACCGGCACCCCGGCGACCACGACGGCGGTGGTCGACGCCTCCGTTCGCCAGGGCTCGGCCGCCACCAACTTCGGTACGGTGACCACGAACAACGTCGCGAGCGGCAACGGCGCCAACCGCCGGCTGTACGTCCTTTTCGATCTGACCCAGTGCAATCCCGCCGTTCCGTCCTCGGCCACCGTTCACCTTGCCACGCTCCGCATGTTCGTGACCGGCCTGACTGCCGTGTGCCGCACGATCGATATCTTCCGATCCACCGCCAGCTGGACCGAGGCGGGAATCACGTGGAACAACCAGCCGTTCGGCGCGGCAATCAACAACCCGGCATCGGGCTCGTCGAGCGATACCTTCACGATCGGCACACCGGCCGGCTGTCAGAACCTGACGAACAACAGCTACATCGTTGGCGGCGACGTGACCACCGACGTCGCGGCGTTCGTTGGCGGTTCGGCAACCAACTATGGCTGGATGCTGCGCGACGACGTTGAGGGCTCGGCGACGACCCGGACCGAGACGTTCTCCGCCAAGGATCTCGGCACGGCGAGCCAGGCACCGCAGCTCGTCGTTACCTACGTTGTGGTCCCGTGAAGTCCACCGCGAGTCGCCGGGCAAGGCGCGCGATCGAGCTCGCCTCGGGGCTCGCCTTCGTGGTCGCCTGGGTCCTCCTCCTGCGCCCGACGTCGCTCGGCGGCCCGGCGACATACGTCGTCATCCGCGGCGACTCGATGCTGCCGGCCTACCACTCCGGCGACCTGGTGGTCCTCCAGGCGACCGAGGCGTACGGCCCCGGCGACGCGATCGGCTATCGCGTGCCGGCTGGGGAGGTCGGCGCCGGCCAGGTCGTCGTCCACCGGATCGTGTCCGGCGACGGCGGCGACGGCTACACGATGGAGGGCGACAACAATCCGGCCCCCGACCCGTGGTACCCGACGGGTGCCGACGTCGCGGGCAGGGTCTGGTTGCTGCTGCCAGGGCTCGGTCGGCTCATCGTCATCGCCCACCAGCCGGCCGTCGCCGGCGCGTTCGCGGTGAGCATCCTCGTGATGGCGGTGCTGGCGAGACGTCCCGTTCGCAGGCCAGCGGCCGCGCACGGCGCTCTTGCCGGCGCTGCCGCTTCGCTGTCAGGCGACGGACGTAGACGCGTGTAGTGCCTCGCGAGAGCGCCGACGGCCTCGCTTAGTACCACTGGGTCCCTCGTATCCGCGAGCGCGACCCGGCATCGTGCCTGCCCATGGACACAGGCTCCGTCGACCACTACCGAATGCTGCAGGTCGACCCGGCCGCGGATGTCGAGGTGATCCAGGCCGCCTACCGCGTTCTGGCGCGTCGCTTCCACCCGGACCATCTCGCCGGCGACGACGCCGCCATGAAGCGGCTCAACGCGGCGTGGGAGATCCTCGGCGACAAGGACCGTCGAGCCGCGTACGACAAGACCCGCGGCGGTGGCAGCGAGCGGACCCTCGCGCCGATCGTGACGACCGCGCCGGTAGCTCGTCCGGCGACCCCCGACCACGCGGGTCCGCCGCTTGGCCGTCCGTTCGGCACGGTGCTGACCTACGGTCGCTACGAGGGCTGGTCGCTCGGGCAGATCGCCCTGGCGGATCCCGGTTTCCTCGAGTGGCTGCGCTCCGTCCCCGGCGGCCGCTACCTCCGACCCGAGATCGACGCGATCCTCAAGGAGGTCCGCGGACCGCTGGGCGGCAGCGGCAGGTTTGCGACCGGCGGGAGCACCGCCCAGCGCGTGCGCGAGGCCGGCGTCCTCATCGGCTGAGCCAGCGCGCTGCTGGTCGCTCGGCCAAGATGGCGGGGTGCAGCGACATCGCGTCCTGATCGTCGGCGGCGGTTTCGGCGGCCTCTACGCCGCGCGCCGCCTGGGCGGCGACGAACGGATCGACCTGACGCTGGTCGACCGGCGCAACCATCACGTCTTCCAGCCGCTGCTCTACCAGGTCGCGACGGGCGCCGTCGCGCCCGGCGACATCGCCCAGCCGCTGCGCAGCATCCTGCGCCGGAATCGGAACACGACCGTGCTGCTGGGAGAGGCCAAGGGCCTCGACGCCACGAAGCGCCAGGTCGAGCTGTCGGACGGCGGCCCCATCGACTACGACACGCTGATCGTGGCCACCGGCGCCCGGCACTCCTACTTCGGCCACGACGACTGGGCGCGGTATGCCGCTGGCCTCAAGTCGATCGACGATGCGACACGGATCCGGCGCGACATCCTGATCGCCTTCGAGGCGGCCGAGCGCGAGCACGTCATCGCGCGACGCCGCGAGTGGATGACGTTCGTCGTCGTCGGCGGCGGCCCGACCGGCGTTGAGCTCGCCGGGGCGCTCGGCGAGATCGCCCACGACACGCTCCGACGCGACTTCCGCTCCATCAATCCGCCCGACGCGCGGATCATCCTGGTCGAGGCGATGGATCGCGTGCTGCCGCCGTACCCGGTCGATCGATCCCGGTCGGCGCAGCGCCAGCTCGAGCGGCTCGGCGTGATCGTCCGGACGGGGGCGCGCGTGACCGACATCGGCGAGAGCGAGGTGACGGTCGAGCCGGCCGCGGGCGGCGACCCGGAGCGCATCCCGACCCGCACCGTGCTGTGGGCCGCCGGCGTCCAGGCATCATCCTTTGCCCACGTCGTCGCCGCGGCGACCGGCGCGGAGGCGGACCGAGCGGGCCGGATCAAGGTGGGCCCGGACCTCATCATTCCGGGCCACCCCGAGATCTTCGTCATCGGCGACGCGGCGGTGCAGCCGTGGAAGCGGGACCGACCCGTACCCGGCGTCGCCCAGGGCGGGATCCAGGGCGGTCGCTACGCCGCCGCGGCCACCATCGCCCGCCTCGACGGTCGGGCGATCGAGCCGTTCCACTTCCGCGACCTCGGCGACGTTGCCGTGATCGGCCGGCTCTCGGGCGTCACCAGCATCCCCTGGCTCGGGCCGTTCGGGCGCACAGGTGGCCTCGTCGCCTGGCTCATGTGGCTCGGCATTCACATCATCAACCTGGCCGGGTTCCACAACCGGCTCATCGTGCTCATCCGCTGGGCCTGGAGCTTCGTGACCCACGGCCGCGGCTCGCGTCTGATCACCGGCGAGCCGCTGGTCCCCGAGATCGAGGAACCGGAGCCGCCGGCGTGACCCGACGGAGCGCGCCGGCTCGGGGCGGCGACGAGCTCGTGATCAGCGACAACCCGGAGCAGCGCCGCTACGAGGCGCGGATCGACGGGCAGCTCGCGGGCTGGGTGGAGTACGGCCGCGTCCGGACCAGGCTCGTGGCGCTGCATACCGAGGTGCTCCCGGAGTTCGGTGGCCGCGGGATCGCGTCCGCCCTGGTGCGTCGCGTGCTCGACGATGCCCGCGCAGCCGGGCAGACGATCACGCCGCGCTGTCCGTTCTTCGTGCGCCATTTCCAGCGGCATCCGGAGGATCACGATCTCCTCGATTCGCCGGAGGACATCGCCCGTCGCCGGGAGTAGCCCGTCGACGCCCGAGGTCATCAGCGAGCCCGACGGATCTCCGTCCGGACCATTCCCAGGGCGGTTCGGGGGAGGTGGCGGGGGATCCGATGGACCGACTCTTGGGCCGGCGCACCGAGCCGCTCAAGGGCCTCGCGGTCGGCGGAGAGGCACTCGCAGCTGGCCTTCTCGAGCCGCTCCCGATCGAGGACGTGGAGGGTGCCCCGCCGGAATTCGGCCGCACCTTCGCGTGCGAACCGCGCGCCGACCGTCGAAACGGCGGGTCGCGACACGCCCAGCAGGTCGGCGAACGCCTCCTGTGTCAGGGGGAATGTCAGGCGACCGATCCGGTCGCCGGTCAGGAGCAGCCAGCGGGCAGCGCGCTGATCAAGTGTGTGGAGGCGGTTGCAGGCGACGGTCTGGGCGAGGTGGCGGAGCATCGAGACCGCGTAGCGATCGACCACCCGATGGAGCGCCTCGCTATTCTTCAGGGCCGCTCGGAAGCGCTCTGCCGGCATCGATTGGGCCACACCCGGCACGAGGACGCTTGCATCCAAGAAGCCCGTCTCGCCGGCCGTCGCGGAGACCCCGACGATGCCCTCCGGCCCCACGATCGTCACCCCGGCGGTCCGTCCGTCGGCCATCGTCACCGTCAGCGCGACGAGCGCGGACTCCGGGAAGAAGACGCGCCGGACCGGGGCGTGGGCGCGGACGAGCGACAGCTCGGCATCCAGCCGGACACGGTCGAGGTCGCGACGAAGGGTCTCGGCATCCCGCGACGGCAGCGAGGCCAGCACGTGCGATCCATGCGGGCCTTCGCCGGCCGCCCGGTCGAGGCTGCCCATACGAGAAGCATCCGGGCCGGGGATTGCAGGGGGGTTATCCGATCTGTTCCGAGGTTGACAGAAGCGCGACGGCCGTGCGGCTAGCCTGCCCTTCTGTCACGATCTTGCAAGACCCGGTTGCAAGATCAGGTCTCCGCCGAGCCCGAGGCAGCCGATGCAAGGTCCGGAGCATGCGACGCCTCCCCCGACCGCAAGCTTCGAATCGACCGGGGACCCCGCCGTCACCAGCGGCCCGATGCTGGTTGCCAGTCGCGCCGCCGACACGATCTGGACGGTCCTCCACGCGCTCGGTGCGCACCGCTGGCGGGATGGCTACGAGACCGATCTCGTGCGGGGCTGGAGCCGCTATCGCGGCTCGCGCTGCACGATCTGCGACGCCCCGTGGGAGGGCTGGTAGGCCTTAGCGGCCCGGGCGCCTCCTACCATTCGCCGCGTGGAACACACCGCGGTAACGGTCCTCGAGGTCGGCACGATCCTTCTTGCCGCGGCAGGCGCCGGCTGGGTCGCCCGACGACTGACGCTGCCGGCGATCGTCGGCTACCTCGCGGTCGGGCTCTTGGTCTCGCCGTTCACGCCCGGCTACGTCGCGGACCCGACCCAGGTCAGCCTGTTCGCCGAGGTCGGCGCGATCCTGCTCCTGTTCGAGGTCGGAATCGAGGTCGACCTCGACGAGCTCAGGCGGGAGCATCCGGCGATGCTGTGGGCCGTTCCGGTCCAGATGGTCGTCACCTTCGGCGCGTCGGCGGCGGTCTTTGCCATCCTCGGGCTCGACGCGTCGGCCGCTGCACTGCTGGGGCTGGCCGTGGCGATGTCATCGAGCGTGGTCGTCGTCAACATCACGCGCAGCCGGCGCCGGACCACCGACGCCCAGACGAACCATCTCCTTCTCGGCTGGTCCGTGCTACAGGATGTGATCGGCGTCGGTGCCGCGATCCTGCTCCTCGCGACCCTCGGTGCCGGCCGGCCGTTGCCACTCACCATCCTCGGGCTAGTGGTGTTCGGAGGGCTGGCCCTGGCCACGTCCTGGCTGCTGCCGCGCGTACTCGCGGGCATGCGCAGCGAGCCGGATCTATTCCTGGCCGTCTCCGTGGCGACGGGTCTGGCCGTGGCGGGCGCGGGCGCCCTCCTGACAGGGATGCCGCTGGCCCTCGCTGCGTTCATCGCGGGCGTGACCATCAGCGAAGGGCCCGTGGCATCGGAGGCGCGGAAGCGGCTCCTGCCGTTCCGCGATCTCTTCGCGATCTTCTTCTTCGTCGCGATCGGGACGCTCATCGATCCTGGCGCCCTGGGCCGTGGGCTCGGTTGGCTCGCGGTCAGCCTCGCGCTCGTCGTCCTTGCCAAATCACTGGTGATCTTTGCCCTGGCGAATCTCGGCCAGCTCCCGGCGAACCGCGGCCAGCTGGCAGCCGGGCTCGGCCAGGTCGGCGAGTTCGGGTTCGTGCTGGCGACCGTGGCCGTCGCCCGAGGCGCCCTGCCGGGCGAGGTCTACGCGGCCCTGCTCGCCGCCGTCGCGATCTCGATCGGCGCCTCGTCGATCCTCGTCCGGCTGATCAGGCCGGCGCGGCTGACCGCGGCCGCCTAGCTCGTCCGCGCTCCGGGCCGCACCGGTGCGTCGCTGCGCCGGGACGATCGGACGAGGGCGCACCGGACCAACGTCCGGCCTTCCGGGACCCATTCGCCAGTAGGTTTGCAAGGTTCGGGTTTCCACAATTCCTGCACCCGAAATGGGTGGCGCCCGATTGGCGCAATCCACGGTCGAAACAAGGGGTCCGGCACCTCGTCCGATGTGGTCCAGGGGGTTGTCGCGCGGCGTGGCTGATCCGTCCCGACGGGGACGGCGCCTCGTGCTGGACCCGCGCGGCCAGGGGCTCGTCGAGTTCGCGATCGCCTTCCCGGTCGTGATGCTGATGATCGCCTTCGGGGTCGACTTCGGCCGTGTCTTCCTGGGCTGGGTGACCCTCAACAACGCGGTCCGGGAGGCGGCGAACTATGCCGCGCTCAATCCGAGCGGCTTCCAGGCGCCGGTGAACCTCACGGTCCAGGCCGAGTACAGGCGGCTGATCACGTCGGAGGTCCAGGACATCAACTGCATGATGCCCGCCACGCTCCCGGATCCGACGTTCCCGGGCGGCCGGTCGCTGGGTTCGCCGGCCGTCGTCGCCATCACCTGCCGCTTCTCCCTCATCACACCGATCATCGGCAACATCCTGGGCAACCAGATCAACGTCAGTGCGTCGGCCTCGTTCCCAATTCGCAACGGCGCGATCAACGGCGTACCGGTTGGTAGCAGCTTGCCCAGCTTCTCGACGACGACGACGACGACCACGACGACCACGACCGGCACCACGACGACGTCCACGACAACGACGACGACGACGACCACCACCACCGGCCCGACCCCGGTCCCGAATTGCATCGTTCCCGACCTGGTGAATGTCCAGACGAGTCAGGCGACGGGACGCTGGACGGGTGCCGGGTTCATGGCCAATAACCTGGCCTTCAACCCGCTCGTGCCGCCCAACTACAAGATCAGGGCCCAGTCCCAAACCGCCGGGAACAGCATCCCGTGCAACTCCACGATCTCGGTCACGCCATGACCGCGACCCGCCGCTGGCGCCGCGATCGATCGAGGGGTCAGGCCCTCGTCGAGTTCGCCTTCGTCTTCCCGATCATCGCCTTCCTGGCCTTCGCGTTCATCGACATCGGCCGGGCCGCGTTCCAATGGAACACGCTCGGCAGCGCGGCCCGTCAGGCAGCGCGCGTCGCCGTGGTCAACCAGGTCGATCCGGCCAGCGCGCCATGGCCCTGTCTGGCCAACAAGCCGGTCGAGAACCCAAGCTCGCCGGGCTGGACGTTTCGTGGCTGTGCAGTCACGGCCGGCCAGTCGATCGGCGTGACACCGGCTGACGTGACCGTGAGCTACGCGGCGCCGCCGGGCGTCACCCTCGACTGCACGACCGTTCGAAATGTCGGTTGCATCGTGACTGTTCAGGTCACGAGCCGCTACGTCCCGATCACGCCGGTCGCGGGCTCGATCATCGGCCCGATCACGATGACGGCCACGTCCCAGATGCCGATCGAACGGACCTTCCCGTGAGCTCGAACAGCATGAAGGAGCGCCCGATGTCCGCCGTCCTCGGATCACTGCGCCATCGCCCGCGCGAAGCGGGCCAGGCGCTCGTGGTCATGGTCGGGGTCATGCTCCTGTCCATCGCGATCCTCGCGATGATCATCGACGGCGGCAACGTGGTGACCCAGCAGCGCGTCGCCCAGACCGGCTCGGACAGCACCGCCGAGGCGGGCGCGATCGTGCTCGCCAACCGGCTCGCCGGCGCGGCGACGCCGGGCCTCGGCTGGGATGGCGAGGTCGCCGACAAGATCGCCCAGTCCGCCGCGGCCAACAACACGACAGTCCAGGCCGCGTACTACACCGACATCTGCGGCATCCCGCTGGTCGTAGTCTCCGGCGACGGGCTCATCCCCG
>CAYXVP010000049.1:0-11190 GCA_964468305.1 uncultured Anaerolinea sp.
CGAATCCGGCGTCGAGCGTGCCGGGCGATCTGCTCGCGATCCTCAAGAGCGATGCGAAGCAACGCGCCGCCGAACAGCAGAAGGCGGTCCGCGACTATTACGTCCGACATGTCTTCGCCGGCGCGCGCGCGACCTTCGATCCGCTCGACGGCGAGCTCGCGATGCTGAACGAGAAGATCGCAAAGACCGAGGCCGAGACGCCCTACACGCTCGCCGATCCCGGTCGCTATGTCGACACTGCGACGGGCCAGGTGCTCGTCCGGTTCGTCAATGAATCGCTGGAGGCGAACGTCGGCTTCAGCTTCCAGCTGGCGCTTGTTGGATCGGTTCAGTGACCGTCATCGTCGACGCGCGAGGTTTGCTGAAGCGGTACGACGGCACGCTCGCGGTCGCTGGCGTCGACCTCGCCATCGAGCAGGGCGAGATCTTCGGGCTCGTCGGTCCGAACGGCGCCGGCAAGACAACGATGCTGCGGATGCTCGCGACGCTCCTCGAGCCGACGAGCGGCGACGCCGAGATCGCAGGCGAGTCGATTCGCACGAACCCCCAAGCCGTGCGTCGCGTCCTCGGCTACATGCCCGACGCCTTCGGGGTCTACGACGACATGAAGGTCTGGGAGTACCTGGACTTCTTCGGTCGGTGCTACGGCCTCGGGCCCGGGCAACGGAAACGCATGATCGGCGACCTCCTCGAGCTGGTCGACCTCGCCTCGAAGCGCGATTCGTACGTTCTCGGTCTCTCCCGGGGTATGCAGCAACGGCTGTGCCTCGCGCACGCCCTCGTCCACGATCCCCAGGTCCTCCTCCTGGACGAACCGGCCTCCGGCCTCGACCCCCGGGCCCGCGTCGAGCTCCCGGAGCTGCTCCGCCAGCTGCGCGTGCTCGGCAAGACCATCCTGATCAGCAGCCACATCCTGCCCGAGCTCGAGGAGCTGTGCACGTCCGTCGCGATCGTCGACCGCGGTCGCATCCTCGCCGCGGGGACCATCGCCGAGATCGGCCAGCGGCTCCGGGTCGGTGAGGTGTTGCGGGTGCGTGTGCTCGGCGGCGAGGACGCGGCGGAGGCGGCTCGCGCCTGGTTCGAGAATCGCCCCGACGTCGCCTCGTCGACACGCGATGGCTCTGGCGAGATCGAGATCGGCTTCCGGGGCGATGAGGCGGGCGCCGCCGCGTTGCTTGCGCAGGCCATTCGCTCGAGGATCTCGATCGTCAGCTACTCACCCGCCGCCACTGATCTCCAGGAGCTGTTCCTCCAGGTCACGGATCGCGACGACGACGGGGAGTCCCTGGCATGAGCTCGATCGCGGGCCGCATCCCTCTCGGCCGTCCGCGGCCGCCGGCGCTCCGGGCTGTATCGGGCATCACCGCGATCATCGTCAAGGAGCTGCGCGGCCGGATGCGGGGCCGCCGCGCGTTCATCGTGCTGACTCTGCACGTGCTCCTGCTCACCGTGTTCGCCTGGATGTTCCAGCGGCTCAGCGAGGAATCGCTCGCCAACAACGGCACCTATGGCGGCCAGGCGACCTACGCCTCGGCGTCAGTGGGCCGCGGGATCTTCATCGGGCTGATGATGCTGCAGACGCTCATGGTCGCCGTGCTCGCGCCCGCGGCGACAGCAGGGGCGATCAGCAGCGAGCGCGAGCACCAGACGCTCGAGCTGCTCGCCGTGACCCCGATCTCGTCGCTGGCGATCGTGCTCGGCAAGCTGCTCAGCGCCCTCGCCTGGGTGTTCGTCCTCATCCTCGCCTCGATCCCCGTGACGGCCCTCGTCTTCGTGTTCGGCGGCGTGGCGCCGGACGACATGCTGCGCGGCTACATCGTGCTCTTCGCGACCGTGATCGGCCTCGGCTCCGTCGGCATCTTCTTCTCGACGCTGACGCGGCGAACCGGCGCCTCGACGGGCCTCACCTTCGTCGCGACGCTGGCGATGGTCGTCGGGACGGTATTCCTGTGGATCTTCCTCAGCAACACATCGCCGGTGACGTCGACCGGGCTGCGGCGGCAGCCGTCGGAGGCGCTCCTGTACCTCAACCCGTTCGTGGCCCAGGCCGACGTCGCCTGTGGGACGGAGGAGGGCGGCTTCGGAGGCTCATGCAGCCTCATGTCCGGCCTTCTCGGCACGCCGGATCAGGTCCGCCCCCCGCCAGTCCCGCAGCCCGCGCCGGCCTTCAAGGGCGCGCCCGGCGTAATCGGCGGCCCAGGCGTCATCGTCGCGCCCGACGGGACAGTCATCGCCAACGGCGGCGGAATCGCCAATGGCGGCGGGGTCGCCAACGACGTGGCCGGTGCTGCGGCCCTCGACTCGTTCCGGGATCGCTTCTGGCCAAAGAGCGTGGCCAGCCTGCTGATCCTCGCGACCGTGATGACCCTTCTCTCGGTCCAGTTCGTCACCCCGACGCGCCGCTGGCGTCCCAGCGTGCCGGGTCCCGTGCGCCGCCTCGTCCGGTGGAACAGGGCCTGATGGCCAGGTTCGGGCTTCGAGCACGACGGAGGCGTCGGCGTGGGGCCGCGGAGACGACGCAGTTCGTTCCCGTCGACCCGCGGTCGGTGCTTGCAGGCCCACTCGACTCGGAGTTGCTCGAGATTCGCCGGTTGCTCGTGCCGCATCAGCGGCGGCTGTGGCTCCGCCGTATCGTGCGGCGCGGCTGGATCGTCGTCGCGGCCCTATTGCTGGCCGAACTGGCGTTGTGGTCGCTGGCCCGACTATTGCCGCTGGAGGCGGCGCCGACGATTGCGGCGACGTTCCCGGTGCTGGGTCTCATCGCTCTAATGGTCCTGGCGGTGCTGACTCGTCCTTCGCTCGGCGAGACCGCGATCGGCGTGGATCGCGAGGCGGCTCTGGGCGACCGCGCGGCAAGTGCGCTCGCCCTGGCAGTGGCATTTCCCGATGCGGCGGGCATCGAACCGGCGCCCGAGGACGGCGCGGCCGCCGGTGGACCGGGCGCGCTCGATTCAGACGACGAGCGTCGAGCGTTCGTACGACGCCAGCGACACGACACCGTGGGTGCCCTCCGAACCGCGCCCGCCAGCCTGTTCCGGCCGCGCATTTCCCGCCGGCCGGCCGGCGTGGCGCTCGCGGCATTGCTGCTGCTCGCGCCGGTCGTGCTCCTGCCCAATCCCCAGGATGTGGCAATCGCACAGGCGCGGCAGGTCCGCCAGGAGGCGAAGGCCCAAGCGGAGCACCTCGATAAGCTGGCCGAGGACCTCGAGAAGAAGGGCGCCGGCACCGACGATCCGCGAACTCGCCTCGCGAAGGAGCTGCGCGACCTGGCGAAGCAGCTGCGCGAGCGCCCGGACCAGCTCCAGGCGAACCTGGCCAAGCTCGGCTCGATCGAGTCGGCCCTGCGCGCCCAGCTCGACCCGGCCAATGAGCAGCGCGCTGCCTCGCTCTCGGCCCTGAGCCGAGGGCTGTCGCGCGCCTCGACGGGAAACGCCAGCGCAAACCCCGACGGCGATCCGAAGCAGGCAGCGGACGACCTGCACAAGTCGGCGGACGAGGTCGGGGCGATGACGGGCGAACAGCAGAAGGAGCTCGCCCGAAAGCTGACTGAGCTCGCGGGCGCGGCCAGCCAGGCCGGCGGCGCCGCGGGTCAGGCGCTGCGTGACGCGGCACAAAGCCTTGCGCAAGGTGACGCCGCCAACGCGAAGAGCGCGCTCGATCGACTCGGCGACGCCCTCGGCGAGGCCTCAAACCAGATCGCGACGAACCGCGACCTGACCTCCGCCGCCAATCGACTTCAGGACGCCGGGCGCCAGCTCGCGAACGCGGGGCAGCAAGGCCAGGGCCAACAGGGCCAAGGTCAGCAAGGACAGGGTCAGGGCCAAGCGCAAGGGCAGGGCCAGGGGCAGGGGCAAGGTCAGGGCCAGGGGCAAGGCCAGGGCCAGGGCCAGGGGCAGGGCCAAGGCCAAGGTCAAGGTCAAGGCCAGGGCCAGGGCCAAGGTCAGGGGCAGGGCTCGATCGGCGGCGGCGGCTCGAATGCCGCGTATCTCGGCTCGGGCTTCGGCGGGACCACCAACCTCGGCGGCCCGACGAACCCGAACCGTCCCTCCCAGCTGGGTGGCGATCTCGCCAACATCTTCGCGCCGTTCGACCGGATCGGGCGTCCGGGCGACCCCTCGTACATCTCGGGCAGCGGCGGTGATGGCCAGACGACGCAGGGCAACCAGCAGGGCGCCGGTGTCGATCCGGGCTCGTACGTCGGCTACCAGCGAGTCTTCGCCGACTTCTACAACTACGCCCTGACGACGCTCGACCGCGGCTACGTCCCGCTGTCCGTGCGCGACTACGTCAAGGACTACTTCAGCGCGCTCGATCCCAGCAAGTGACCACGCGCCGGTCGACGGAGGCAGCCATGGATACGACGGCGACGGCCGAGGGACCCGTCAAGCACCTCTCGCCCGAGGCCTTCGCCGAGCGCGCGGCCGCGATCGAGCGCGAGGTCGGCAAGGTCATCGTCGGCCAGCGCGAGCTCGTTCGACAGACCCTGACCGGGCTGCTCGCCAACAGCCACGTTCTCCTCGAGGGCGTGCCCGGCCTCGGCAAGACGATGCTCGTTCGGACGATCGCCGAGGTCATCGACTGCTCCTTCAACCGGATCCAGTTCACGCCCGACCTCATGCCCGCCGACATCACCGGCACCAACATCCTGGTCGAGGAGGAGGGCCGGCGCGTCTTCCGCTTCCAGTCCGGCCCGATCTTCGCCAACGTGATCCTCGCCGACGAGATCAACCGAGCGACGCCGAAGACCCAGTCGAGCCTGCTCGAGGCGATGCAGGAACACCAGGTCACCGTCGCGCGAAATCGCTACCCGCTCGACGCGCCGTTCTTCGTGCTCGCGACCCAGAACCCGCTCGAGATGGAGGGGACCTATCCCCTGCCCGAGGCCCAGCTCGATCGCTTCCTGTTCAAGGTCATGGTCCCGTTCCCGTCCGAGGAGGACCTCGGGGCGATCATGGATCGGACGACGGGCCCCGAGGCACCGACCGCGAACAAGGTTGCGAGCGCGGCGGAGATCGTCGACATGCAAAGGCTCTCCCGCGCGGTCCCGATCGCCCCGCACATCACGGCCTATGCCGTGAGCCTCCTCGCAGCGACACATCCGGACCAGCCGCGGGCGCCGGAGCTCGTGCGCGACTACGTTCGCTACGGCGGGTCGCCGCGCGGCGCCCAGGCGCTCGTGAGCGCGGGCAAGATCTATGCGCTGCTCGACGGCCGGTTCAATGTCTCGATCGATGACATCCGCGCCGTGGCCCTGCCCGCGCTGCGGCATCGCGTCATCCTGAACTTCGAGGGCGAGGCGGAGGGCATCACGCCCGAGGCCATCGTCCGCTCGGTCCTGGACGCCGTCACGCCGCCCAGCGTCGAGTAGCGCCGGGCCGCTGGGCGCCCCCTTCCCGAAGCGCTGAGCAGCCATGACCGAGCAACCGACCGGGGCGGAGCAGGACGCCACTGCCGCAAAGCCCTCGTTCCTGCCGTCGGAGGTGGACCCGACGGTCTTCGACGAGGGCTTCCTGCGTCAGCTCGAGCGGCTCCAGCTGATCATGAAACGGCCCGTGCGCGGCGGCCTGAAGGGGGGCCGCCGATCGGTGAAGCGCGGGCAGTCGGTCGAGTTCGCCGACTTCCGGGACTACGCGCTCGGCGACGACCTGCGACTCCTCGACTGGAACGTCCTCGCCCGCCTAGAGAAGCTGTTCATCAAGCTGTACATCGAGGAGGAGGACGTCACAATCCACTTCCTCCTCGACGCCTCGGCGTCGATGGCCGCGGGCAGACCGGCCAAGCTGCTGTTCGCCAAGCGCGCGGCCGCGGCGCTCGGCTACATCGGCCTCGCATCTGAGGATCGGGTCGCGGTGACCGCGCTGGCCGCGCGGGCGGGCCGGCGGCACGTCGCGCTGCGTGGCTCGGGACGCGTCTTCCGGCTGCTCGCCGCGCTCTCGGCAATCGCGGCCGCCGATGGCCCGACCCACCTCGTCGCCTCGGTGCGGCATGCCGCGGCCCAGCTGACCGGGCGAGGGGTGATCGTCCTGCTCTCGGACCTGCTCGATCCGGCCGCGGACAAGGTCATTCGGGAGCTCGCGGCGACCGGCTCCGAGCTGATCGTCCTGCACCTGCTGTCGCCCGAGGAGCTCGACCCGGCGATCGAGGGCGACGTGCGCCTCATCGACGTCGAGACCGGCGACGGGCTCGACGTCACCGTCGACCTCGCGACCCTGGACGACTACAAGGCGAGGCTCGCGGCCTGGCAGGAAGGCTTCGCAGACCTCGCCGCCAAGCGCGGGGCAACGTACGTCCCGCTCTCCACGGACGTCCCGCTCGCCGACCTCGTGTTCGCCGAGCTGCGCCGGCGGCGGGTGCTGGGCTGATGCGGCGATGAGCTTCTTGTCGCCGCTGGCGCTGCTCGGACTGGTGTTCGTGCCCGCCGTGCTCGCCATGTATCTGCTCAAGCTGCGGCGCGACGAGCGCGTCGTGCCCTCGACGTTGCTGTGGCAGCGCCTGTTGACCGATGTCGAGGCCAACGCGCCCTGGCAGCGACTGCGGCGCAGCCTGCTGCTGTTCCTCCAGCTGCTCCTGGTCGTGCTCCTGTCGATCCTCGCCGCGCGGCCGTTCCTGGAGCGGCCCGCGGGGCTGGCCGGAGACGTCGTCGTGGTCATCGACACCTCGGCGAGCATGGGCGCGACCGACATTCCACCAGACCGGCTGGCCGAGGCCAAGGTCAAGGTGCTCGAGCGCCTCCACGACCTCCCCGCGAACGGCACGGTCAGCGTGATCGCGGCGGGCCGGACGGCGCGAGTCGTGGTCAACGGCACGTCCGACATCGGGCGGGTCCGCGCAGCGATCGACGGCATCACGGTGTCCCCGGCGACCGGCGACCTGGGCGACGCCCTGAACCTGGCGAACGCGCTGGCCGCGCGAGCCGGCGACGCAGAGATCCTTGTCGCGACGGACGCGGCGCTGGCGATCAAGCCCACGGCCCGGCTCGACCACAAGGTGAGCGTCATCCAGGTCGGGCGGGAGCGCAAGAACCAGGCGATCGTCGCCCTCGCGGTTCGACCGGCCCCCTCGGGCGTCACGCGGTCGGTGTTCGTGAGCATCGCGAACCTGGACATCGAGCCGGCGCAGCGGCGCCTGGAGCTCTACGCGGACGGGATCCTGAAGGAGGTCAAGGACCTCACCGCGCTCGAAGCGCAGACGCGGACCGAGGTCGTCATCGACGACGTGCCGCGGGGTACGTCGGTCATCGAGGTCCGGCTCGTCGGCCCTGACGGCAACGCTGGCGGCGACTCGTTGGCGTTCGACGATCGGGCGTGGGCGGTCGTCCCCCCGGATCGCCTCCGGCGGATCCTCCTGGTCGGCCCGGGCGATCCGTATCTCGAGACGGCGCTCACCTACCTGCCCAACACCGAGCTGTACGGCGTCACTCCCGACAAGTACGGCCCCTCGACCCATCCCGAGCTCTTCGACCTGATCATCTTCGAGGGCTATCTGCCGGGGGTCCTGCCGAAAGCCGCGGTCCTGGCCATCGCGCCACCGGCGACGAGCGACCTCGGCGAGGTGATCGGGACGCTGGCGGACCCGGGCATCGCCACGCTGCCCGCCGAGGACCCGATCCTGAAGTACGTCGACCTTTCGAGCGTCCACATCGGCAAGGCGACCAAGCTGACGCTGCCGGCGTGGGCGCGGTCCGTGATCCCAGGCCCGGGTGGCGCGCCGCTGCTGTACGCGGGCGAGCACGACGGCCGGCGCACCGGCGTCATGGCGTTCCTGCCGCGGAACTCCGACCTGCCGCTGCAGGTTGCGTTCCCGGTGCTCATGTCGAATCTCGCCGGCGAGCTGCTCGGCGGCGGGTCGGCGCCGACGCAGGCCGTGACTCCGGGCGATCCGGTCACGATTCCGGTCCCTGCCGGCGCTGCTTCGATCAAGGTCGAACGACCCGACGGCTCCATCGTGGAGCTGGCCCCGGCGACCGACGATGCCCCCTCAGTCGCGTTCAGCCAGACCGATCTGCTCGGTGTGTACACGGCGACGCCGGTGTTCGCGGCGGCGACGCCGGGCCCATCGGGTGGCGAATCGCTATCGCCGATCGCCACGGCGACGAGTGGTAGCTCCAGCCCGCAGGCGACGCTCGGGCCCGGCGCGACGCCGACTGCCGTGCCCTCCGCGCCTCCGGCCGACCCGAACGCTCCGGTGCGATTCGCTGTGGACCTGTTCGACCCCGACGAGAGCAACATCGCCCCCGGCTCACCCGCGGCGATCGAGGGTCTCGGACGGGGGTCCGGGGCTCTCGCCACCCCCGGCACGTCCGCTGCGGCGACCTCGGGCGCGTCCCCCTTCCCGGCGGCCTCTGGAGCGGCGGGTGCCGGCGGCACGGAGGAGCGGCCGGCAGCGCGCGATGAGCTGTGGGTCCTGGTCGTGCTCATCGTCCTGGCCGTGCTCCTGCTCGAGTGGCTCGTCTACCACCGCGACGCCGTCACGCGCCTGTGGCGCGGCGTGCGCAGGCGCCCACCCGAGCCGGGCACCGCCGCACCGCGGGCCAATCGCTGATGGGCATCAGGTTCGAGGCGCCGATCTGGCTGCTGCTCCTGACCCCCGCGCTCCTCATCACGCTCGTCCCGCATCTCGCCGCGCGACGGCGGATGGGCACCCGCCGACGTCGCGCGGCACTCGCCCTGCGAACGCTGCTGCTCACAGCGCTCGTCTTCGCGCTCGCGGGCATTCAGCTCGTCCTGCCGGTGGATCGACTCGCCACGGTGTTCGTCGTCGACCTGTCCGACAGCGTCGGCGCGAGCGGCCGGGAGGATGCGCTGGCCTTCCTGCGCCAGACCCTCGACGTCATGCCGGACGGTGATGCGGCTGGGATCGTCGCGTTCGGCAAGGACGCCCTCGTGGAGCGGCTGCCCGAGGAGCTGCGCAAGATCGATGCGATCCGAAGCACACCGGTCAAGGCGGCCACCGACGTCGGCGGGGCGCTCCGGCTCGCCACGGCACTGTTCCCCGACGCCGCCCAGAAGCGGATCGTGCTCATCTCCGACGGCAATGACACGACGGGGCGCGCCCAGCACGAGGCGGCCCTCGCCGCCGCTCGCGGGATCCAGGTCGAGACGCGCGTGGTCGGGCTGGTGGGCCGGCAGGAGGTCCTCATCGACCGGCTCACGACACCGTCGACGGCGCACCTCGGCGAGGAGATCGAGGCAATCGCGGAGCTCACCTCGAGCGTCGCCCAGCCCGCCACCGTCCGGTTATTCGCCGACGGCGCGCTCGTCGAGACGAGGCGTGTGGACCTCAAGGAGGGCTCGAACCGGGTCACCTTCCACGCCAAACCAACCGAAGCCGGCTTTCACACCTTCCGGGCCGTCGTCGAGGCGGCGCAGGACACCTTCAGCCAGAACAACCGGGCCGACTCGAACACGATCGTCAAGGGCGAGCCGAGGACGCTCGTGCTCGCCGGCAACGAGGCGATCGGCTCCGAGCTCGTCAAGGCGCTCGAGTCCGAAGGCCAGCTCGTCGACTCGGTCGTGCCCGAGGCGCTGCCGACCGATTTTTCGTCACTGCTCGCGTACGACAGCATCGTGGTCGTCGACGTCCCGCGGCTGCGCTTCACCGACAAGCAGCTGGTCGCGATGCAGACGTACGTGCGCGACCTCGGTCGCGGGCTGGTAATGATCGGCGGGCCCGACGCCTATGGCGCCGGCGGCTACACGAAGACGCCGATGGAGGAGACGCTCCCGGTCGACATGGGCGTCCGGAACCGGCAGAAGGAGCCGGACATCGCGCTCGTCGTGGTGATCGACAAGTCGGGCTCGATGGACGCCTGCCATTGCAACTCATTCAACGGCGGCATGGGCGGCAGCGGCCAGCTCCAGGGCGTCCGGAAGGTCGACATCGGCAAGGAGGCGATCCTGCGGGCCGCGGCGGCGCTGACCGCGCGCGACGAGCTCGGCGTCGTCGCCTTCGACTCCGAGGCGCATTGGGTCGTCCACACCCGGCCGCTCGGCGAGATCACGGATCTTCAGGGCGACATCGCCAACATCAACCCGCTGGGCCAGACGAACATCTTCGCCGGCCTCGACCAGGCCGTGCAGTCGCTCGAGAAGACCACGGCCACTCGCCGCCACATCATCCTGCTGACCGATGGCTGGTCTCGATCCGGCCAGTACGACCAGATCCTGCAGCAGATGAAGGCCGACGGGATCACCCTGTCGACTGTCGGCGCCGGAGGCGGGGCGAACCCATTCCTGGAGCAGCTGGCGAAGCAGGGCGGCGGCCGCTTCTACGCGGCCACGAACGTGGCCGCGATTCCGGACATCTTCCTCAAGGAGACGCAGCAGGTCGCCGGCCAGCAGATCGTCGAGGAGCCCTTCTTCCCCATCCAGACGAGCACCTCCCCGATCCTCCGCGGCCTCGACTCGGGGCTGCCGAAGCTGCTCGGCTACAACGGCACGACGATCAAGTCCGCGGCCCAACAGGTCCTGGTCTCGTCCCGCGACGATCCGATCCTCGCCCAGTGGCAGTACGGCCTCGGCCGGGCCGTCGCCTGGACCTCCGACTCGACCGGGCGCTGGGCCAAGAACTGGGTCGGCTGGCCCGGCTTCAGCCGGTTCTTCAGTCAGCTGGTCGGCTGGACGTTCCCGGGCGAGGAGTCCGGCGGAATCGAAGCGTCGTTCGAGACCGTCGGTGGGCGGACCAGGCTCCACATCGAGAGCGTCGAGACCGATGGCTCGCCGCGCGACTTCTACCAGACGATGGCCGTCGTCGTCGGGCCGGACCTGGCGCCGCACGAGGTCCAGCTCGACCAGGTCGCGCCGGGCGTCTACGAGAAAGACCTCGGCGAGATCGAGTCGGGCGCCTACGCGGTGCGGATCAGTCAGATGCGACCCGGGACGCCGGCGCTGGGTCGAACGGTGGGCCTGGTGGAACCTGTCGCCGCCGAGTACCGGCTGCTGGGCGTGAACCAGCCGTTCCTCGCGTCGCTTCGGGCCGCAACTGGCGGTGGGGAGATCGCGCTACCGACCGATCCCTGGCGTCACGACCTCAAGGCGACATCGTCGTACACCGAGCTGTGGCCGTGGCTGCTCATCCTCGCCCTGCTGCTATGGCCCTTCGACATCGCGCTGCGTCGGGTCTCGATCGGGCGGCGTGAGCTGGCCGACGCACGGGCCTCCGCGGCCCGGCGCTGGCGCTCCAGGCGCGCGG
>CAYXVP010000050.1:0-4592 GCA_964468305.1 uncultured Anaerolinea sp.
AACCGTCGGCTCGCCGCGCTCCAGATCCGCCAGGCGATGGTCGGGCGCTGGTTCTTCATGATCGTCGGGACGGTCTTCTCGATCACACCGGCGTTCGTGTACTGGCTCGCCGGCTGGCTCGCGATCCAGGGCGACCCGACCTCGCCGACGATCGGCGACATCGTCGCCTTCACGACGCTGCAGTCGCGGCTGTTCTTCCCGCTCGGCCAGCTGCTGAACGTGCAGGTCGAGGGACAGGGCGCGCTCGCCCTGTTCGACCGGATCTTCGAGTACCTCGAGCTGGACCCGGGCATCGTCGACGCGCCGGACGCGATCGATCTCGCCGCGCGACCGGTGGCCGGCCGGATCCGGTTCCGGGACGTCTCGTTCCGGTACCCGACCGCACCGCCCCGCGAGCGCGACCTCCTCGACGGGCACGAGGCCGAGGAGCTGCCGGTCGATGCCCTCGCCGCGGTGCCGTCGGAGCCGATCCGCCTCGAGCCGGAGCCGCTGCCCTTCGGGCTGCAGGACATCGACTTCGAGGCGGCGCCGGGCGAGCTCGTTGCGCTGGTCGGGCCATCGGGCTCCGGCAAGACCACCACGACGTACCTGGTCCCGCGCCTCTACGACGTCGACGCGGGCGGGGTCCAGATCGACGGGCTGGACGTCCGCCAGATCAGCCTCGTCTCGCTCGGCCGCGTGATTGGCGTCGTCACGCAGGAGACGTACCTGTTCCACGCGAGCGTGCGCGACAACCTCCTGTATGCGAAGCCGGGCGCGACGCAGGAGGACCTGGAACGGGCGGCGCGGGCGGCGGCGATCCACGACCGGGTCATGGAGCTGCCACAGGGTTACGACACGATCGTCGGCGAGCGCGGCTACAAGCTGTCCGGCGGCGAGAAGCAGCGGATCGCGATCGCCCGCGTACTGCTCAAGGACCCGCGGATCCTGATCCTCGACGAGGCGACTTCCGCGCTGGACACGGTGAGCGAGCGGCTCATCCAGCGCGCCCTCGAGCAGCTCGAGCGCGGACGCACCACGATCGCGATCGCGCACCGCCTGTCGACCATCCTCCGCGCCGACCAGATCCTCGTCTACGAGGGTGGCCGGATCGTCGAGCGCGGCACGCATGCGTCGCTGCTGGCCCGAGGTGGCCTCTACGCGCGGCTGTATCGCGAGCAGTTCCAGGCGGCCGCGGACGACGAGGGCGCCGCGGCGGCGACGCCGGGCGCCGCCTGATCGGTCGATCGCGAAGGTGCCCCGACAGCGCTCCGCGACGCTGGTCCACGAGGGTGGGAATCGCTTCGTCGCGA
The DNA here is from genome assembly GCA_964468305.1 of uncultured Anaerolinea sp. Taxonomy (GTDB): domain Bacteria; phylum Chloroflexota; class Limnocylindria; order Limnocylindrales; family CSP1-4; genus UBA5189. The sequence continues at coordinate 1,293 of CAYXVP010000050.1, forward strand.
CGACCGGCACGAAGCGAACGATCGTCTACGGCGACCACATCGACCGGGGCGAGCTGAGTCCGGTCGAGACGCTGCTGGTCTGCCTCGCGGCGTGCAGCGCGATGGACGTGTGGCCGATCGCGTCCAAGAAGCGGCAGCAGATCAGCCGCTACGAGATCCGCGTCGAGGCAACCCAGCGGGACGAGTACCCGCAGGTCCTCACCCGAATCGACGTGACCCACGTGGTCGAGGGGCCGCTCGTCGAGGAAGCCGCCATCAGGCGCGCGATCGAGCTGTCGGCGACGAAGTACTGCCCGGTGAACGCCATGCTCTCGGCGGGCGCGACCGAGGTCCATCACCGGTTCGTCGTGCGCACCACCGGCGCCGAGCCGTCCGAGGACGCGGTCGTGGTGACCGGGCCGTACCGGCGCCCGGACATCGTGGCCTGATCGGGGTATTGCCGGACTCTGGCTGAACGGTACGCTGCGGCCGATGCGTGCCCTTCTTGCCCTGCTCGCGGCGTTCGCGATGGCCTCGTGTGGCGGCTCGCAACCGACCATCGGGACGGGCTACAGCGACCCGGAGGGGGCGTACACGATGCGCGTCGATCCCGCCTGGGAGCTGCACGCCGGTGGCGTCGTCGAGGGCGTCGAATCCTGGTTCATCGGGCCTGTCGAGAACGGCTTCCGGCCGAATGTCAACGTGCTCACCCAGGCGTCGCAGGGCCTCAGCCTGACCGACTACATCAGCACGTCGGTCAGCCAGGGGCCCTCGCTCATGCCCGACTTCCGGCTCGTGTCGCAGTCCCAGTTCGACGCCTCCGGCGTAACGCTCGGCCAGCTCGACTACATCGGCACGTTCCAGGGCCACCAGCTGCACTTCCTCGCGGTCATCGGCATGCGCGGCGATCGGGCCATCGTGGCGACCCTCACGGCCCCGCTCCTCTCGTTCGATACCTGGCGCCTGAGCGTCGAGCCGTACCTGCGGACGCTGCGCCGGCCGGAGCGCGCCCCGCCGCTCGTTTTTCGCGATAGCGGCCGCCGAAATTCTCTGGTAGCCTCTCGACTCAAGGGCCCTTGAGCCCACCACACAAGACCGCTTGAGTCCGAGGATCTCACCGCAGCGATGCTCGCAACGTTCTTCCTGATGCTCCGCGAGGGTCTCGAGGCCGCTCTCATCGTCGGCATCGTCGCCGCGTACCTCGTCAGGATCGGCCGGCGCGACGCCCTGCCCAAGGTCGCGATGGGGGTCGGGGCGGCGATCGCCCTTTCGATCGCGATCGGCGTGGCGGTGACGCTGACGATCCAGGAACTGCCGCAGCTCGTCCAGGACGGCCTCCAGGGCCTTGCGGGTCTGCTCGCCGTGGGCGTACTCACGTGGATGCTCTTCTGGATGCGCCGCCAGGGTCGCGCGCTCAAGGGTGAGCTCGAGCACGGCGTCGACCTCGCCATCGGGGAAGGCACGACGCTTGCACTCGTCGCGCTCGCGTTCGTCGCAGTCATCCGGGAGGGTGTCGAAACCGTCCTGTTCCTGATCCCGATCTTTTCGCTCAACGGCACCGGCCTCGATACCGTATTCGGAGGCACAGTCGGGTTCGCTGTCGCGGTCGGCGTCGGCTGGGCGATCTTCGTGGCCGGGGTACGGGTCAACCTGCGACGCTTCTTCACAGTGACCGGCACGGTCCTGATCTTCGTGTCGGCCGGCCTCGTCGCCTTTGCGATCGGCGAATTCGGTGACGCAGGGCTTATCGCCAACACGGGCGTCGCGTTCGATCTCAACGCAGTGCTGCCGGATCATGGCGCGCTGGGGAGCGTGCTCCGCGGCTTGTTCGGCTACCGATCCTCCCCGACACCGCTCGAGCTGATCGGATACATCGCCTATCTCGTGCCGGTCCTCGTCCTTTTCATCGCCGACCGCCCGCTGATTCGACGCCCGGCGCCGCCCGCCGTGGCCGGCTGATTCATCGGAGCTCTCGGTTGCGTGACATACAGCCTCTTCGCGTTCCCGTCGCGTTCGCGGCGCTCGCGCTCGTCCTCATGGCCGGCGTGGCCGCCTGCGGCGGTGGGAGCCTCGCGAGCGTGGGGCCGGCGACCGCCGCACCGTCGGGTCTGGTCACCTTCGAGGCAAAGGAGTACCGGTTTACGCCCAGCTCCCTCACGGTTCCGACGGGTGCGGTCGCGGTCTCAGTACGGAACGCTGGCTCCCAGAATCACCAGTTCGAGGTGTTCAAGGGCGACGAGCGAGTGGGCGGGATCGATCTCATCGGAGCAGGCCAGACAAAGGACGCCACCCTGAGCCTCAAACCCGGCGACTACACGTTCGTCTGCAAGCTCAACGGCCACGACCAGCTGGGAATGAAGGGCACCCTGACCGTCACGGGCGGCTGACCCCGGTCTGGCCGACGCGTCAGCCGGCGGTGACCGCGACCCGGCTCTCGGCCATGCGCAGGTGCGCATAACCCGGCTTCACGACCTCGTTGATGATCCGGAGCCGTTCGTCGAACGGGGCGAACGCCGACTTCATGGCGTTGACCCCACCGCCTCTACTCCCACCCGGTGACGGCCCCACCGGTAGTTGGTGCCTCTTGACCTCCGACTAAAAGGTGAGTTTCGAAATCGGCCGGTTGTGGGGGTTGACCGTGACCCGGAATCGGAGCCGCCGCAGCAGGTCGAATGGGTGGCTCTCGATCGACACTGCCGCGCCCGAGTGCACGTTCGACGTCGGGCACATCTCGAGCGGCACGCGGCGATCCCGGACGAACGCGGCGAGCCGGCCGAGTGAATAGGAGCCGCCGGGCAGCGCTTCGATGTTGTCGACGATCCGGACGCCGTGCCCCAGGCGCTCAGCGCCGCAGAACTGGAGCGCCTCCCAGATCGACGGCAGGCCGAAGCCCTCGCCGGCGTGGATCGTGATGTGGAAGTTCTCCTGGCGGACCTTGTCGAACGCCTCGAGGTGGCGCGTCGGGCGGTAGCCGGCCTCGGGGCCGGCGATGTCGAAGCCGACGACGCCGGCGTCGCGCCAGCGGATCGCGCACTCGGCGACCTCCACCGACCGCGCCGCCTGGCGCATCGCAGTCACCAGCACCTTCATCACGATCGGATTGCCGGCGTCGGCGGCCCGCACGCTGCCGAGCCGGAAGCCCTCGAGGTTCGCCTCGACGACCTCGTCGAGGGTCAGGCCTTTCTCGGTCGAGAGCCCCGGGGCGTAGCGCACCTCGGCGTAGGCCACGCCGGCGGCGGCGAGATCCTCGGCGCATTCCGCGGGAAAGCGGGTGATACCGCCCCGGTCCGGCACCGCGCCCGCGGTTCGACCCGAAGGCTC
>CAYXVP010000050.1:4602-11049 GCA_964468305.1 uncultured Anaerolinea sp.
ATCGGCGAAAGTGAGACCATCAACCCAGGGCGTTTCGTCCAGGGTCATCCCCTGCTCCGTGCACAACTCGGGCGCCATCCGGACCTCGGCGTAGACCACGCCATCGGCGGCGAGGTCCTCCGCGCACTCCGCGGCGACTCGGGCGATCGCATCGGGCCACTGCATGACGCCGAACGTGTGCGCAAAGGTCTCGAGATAGAGCTCCAGCGACTTGCGGTCGGCGCCGCGGCGGAACCACCTCGCGAGATCATCGACGTCGGTCGTCGGCAGGCGGTCGTAGCCATACTCGCGCGCGAGATCGATCACCGTGGCGGGCCGGAGGCCGCCGTCGAGATGGTCGTGGAGGAGCGCCTTGGGCGCCTGCCTGATCGTTTCGATGGTGAGCATCCCGAGCCGCCGCCTCCTCCGAGCCGATGGTAGCGGCGGGGTTCGGCGACCCGATACGCTCGCCTGCGTGACCGAGACCTCTCCGGTGCCCGTTCCGACGCCCGCTACGACGCCAAGCGCGCAGGGCATCGTCTTCGAGGGCAGCTCCGGCGGCGTCACGTTCCACGTCGAGCTCGACCGCTCGGTGCTGCTGCCCGGCCGCCTGGTCAGCGGCCGGTTGGTCCTTCGCGCAGAACACCAGATCGAGGCGCGGGGCGTGCTCGTCGGCCTCCTTGCCGAGGAGCACTGGCGGCATACCGTGACCGAACGCGACGCGAACGGCAATACAACGTCGCGCGTGGTCACATCAACGAACGACCTGCTGCCGGAGCCGGTGCAGGTGCACGGCCCACTGAGCCTTGCCCCGGACGAGACGTGGCAGGCGCCCTTCGAGCAGCCCGTGCCGGCGATGGGCCCGGCGACGCTGGTTGCCGACGACGCCGGGCTCGACTGGACCTTCGAGGCGAAGGTCGACATCGAGAGCGGCTTCGACGCGCGCGTCACGCGCGAGGTCGTCGTCGCGCAGCCGACGGCCCTGCTTCGCGCGGGCGCAGTCCATGTCGGCGAGTTCGCCCTGTACGACTCGGTCGACATCACAGGCGACGGCGTCACCGCATCGATCAAGCTCGAACCGATGCCGCTCGCCTGCGGCGAGCCGTTCTCGGGGCGTGTCGAGCTGTCGCTGCCGAAGCCGGCAAAGCTCCAGGAGATCCGTGCCGAGCTGCGCGTCGAGGTCGAGGCGACGGTAAGCGAGGGAGAAAAGGAGGCGATCACCGCCTGGTCCGGTGTCCTCGCCTCGACTGGGACGTTCCAGGGATCGTTGGTGCTCGACGTCAACGGTTCGATCGATGCCCGACCGCTGCCGACGATCGAGCTGCCTCACGGGCGCGCCCAAGCAACGTTCCATGTGATCCTCGCCCGCTCGTGGGCGCCGGACACGCACCTCGTCCGCGACGTCGCCATCGCCACCACGCGCGAGATCTGAATCGAGGCCTCATCGGTCGTCCGACCGATGGAAGGTCCGCTGAACTGCTCTTACACTTCGCGGCGATGAGCCCAGTCGGAACGGTGTTGTGCCCAATCCTCATCGGGCGTGACGACCTGCTCGAGCTCGCCGACCGGCTGATCGCCGACGCTGGCCAGGGCCACGGGCACCCGGTCGTCTTCTCGGGCCAGGCGGGTCTGGGCAAGACCCGCCTGATGCGCGCGATCTATCGGAAGGCCGAGGCCGCCGGATTTCGGATCAACGGCGGGGCGGTCTCGCCGCACGATCATCAAGTCCCACTCGCGTCGATCCGCGATCTCGTGTTCAGCTCGCGCGGCGACCGGGAATGGGGCGCCCTCTCGAAAGACATCCTGGCCATGGACGGCAAGCACCCTGGCGACGCCCTCGGCGCCCGGCGATTGCTGGTCCGGTCGATAGCCGACCGGTTCCTCAAGGACGTCGACCGGCCAACGCTCCTCACCTTCCCGGACCTTCACTGGACCGACGAGATGAGCCTCGAGGTCATCGGCGAGCTGGCTCGCGGCGCGGCTGATCGGCCGCTGCTCATCCTCGGCGACTATCGAGCCGACGAGTTCCCGGCCGACACGATCCATCGCGAGTGGCGCGCACGCCTCCTCGGCCAGCGCTTCGCCCAGGAGATTCGCCTGCGGCGCTTCACGCTCGAGGAGACCGGGATCGCCACGACGCTCATCCTCGGCGGCGACCTGCCCGCCGCGAGCGATGTGGTGGAGGCGGTCTACGAGCGGACCAACGGGATCCCGCTCCATATCGAGGAGCTCCTCGCCGCCCTCGATCCGGACGACCGGAAGGAAGGGCGCCTGATCCGCGAGGCGCATGTGCCCGACACGATCGGCGACGCCGTCATCGCCCGGTTCGGACGCCTGTCGGAGGACGCCCGGCTGATCGGCCGGGCGGGTGCGGTCATCGGGCGATGCTTCGGCCCGGAGGCAATCGCCGGCGTCGCCGGTCGATCCCCCGCGGAGATCGAAGCCGCGCTCGAGGAGCTGGTCCAGGCCGCCATCCTGCATCCGTTCGACTACGTCGACGAGGGCTACTACGACTTCCGGCACCAGCTGCTCCGGGACGCGATCTACAGCGACATCCCGCCGACGCAGCGGCGGAGATTCCACGCGCAGGCGGCAGAATTCGTGATGAGCCTCCAGGGCTCGAGCGTCGTCTACGCCGCGCGCCACTACGACCGGGCGGGCCTCAAGCCGCAGGCATTTCGGGCCTCGCTGACCGCGGCGGAGGAGGCGAGCAGGATCTCGGCGCGCCAGGAGGCATACGAGCTCTTCGAGCGTGCGATCGCCAACATGCCCGCCGACCTGCCGGTCGTGGAGCAGGCGAACCTCTACGCGCAATTCGAGAACGCCGCGGCCGCCATCGAACGAAATGCGGAGTGCGTGGCCGCCGCGACCCGCGCCCGGGAGCTGTACCTGCAGGCGGGACGACCGCTCGAGGCGGCGGGCATGCTCATCGGGATGTCGGTGGGCGTGGCGCGCGGCGGCGAGCCGAATGCCGAGGTCCGAGCGTTCGCGGACCAGGCACTGGCGGAGGTGATGGCGCTGCCCGAGTCGCCCGAGCGGGAGAGGCTGCGCGCGTACCTTCTCGGGTCCGCGGCGAGCACCCGGTTCGGGGCATCGGATCTGGTCGCTGCACGGGAGCTCGCGAATCAGTTGCGAGCGCTCGCGGAAGCACTGGGCTATCGCGAGGAGGTCCTCGAGGCGGACCTCCTGCTGGCCCGTATCGATATCGTCAGCGGGCACTACGAGAGCGGGCTTCGCGACGGGATGCGTGCGGCGCGGGAAGCGCGCGATGCGGGCTACGAATCGACCGGCGTCACGGGCTATCGGAACCTGGCCATCCTCGCCGCCCGGGTGATGGACCGGCAGACCGCAGAGGTCGCGATCGGCGAAGGGCTGCAGTACGCCGACGCGATCGAGCAGTCGCACTGCCGCCAGGAGATCGCCAATACGAGGGCGATCGTCGATTGGGGCACGGGCATGTGGGACGCGGCCGACGAGCTGGCGCGACAGCAGCTCGTGGATCGCGGCTGCCGGCGCGGCATGAACGGCTCCGAGGATGTGATCGGAAACGTCGCGCTTGGGCGCGGCAAGCTCGACGATGCGCGGCGCTGGTTCGAGGAATCGCTCGCGTCCGGCCGAAGGATCGGCGAGGTCCAGTACCTCCTCCGCCCGCTCTGGGGCCTCGCCGAGGCCGACCTCCTGGCGAATCGCCCGGATTCGTCAACCGGGCGGTGCGAAGAGGCCTGGAACCTCTCCAGGACGTCGAGTGAGCGTGCGCTCTTCATTCCATTCGTTCTCACCGGCACGCGGAGCCTCCTCGCGGCGCGCAGGCCGGACGAGGCCGAGCGCTGGCTCGCGAAGGTACGCAAGCACCTGACCGGCTGGGAGTCGATCGCCGGCCCCGCTCTGAGCCACGCCGACGGGCTGGTGCGACTTGCCGCCGGCTCGCTGACACCGGCCCGCGAGAGCCTCGAGCGTGCGATCCGCGGCTGGGAGGAGCGCGGCCGCATCTGGGAGGCGCTCTGGGCCCGCCTCGATCTGGCGGCCTGCCTGATTCGCATGAACCGCCCTGCCGACGCCGCCGAGGCGCTGGCAGCCGTTCGGGACCGCGCGACCGCCCTCCGGAGCGAGCCGCTGCTCGCCAGGGTCGACGAGCTGTCTCGCGCAAATCGAGGGCGGGGGCTCGACGACGAGCCCTGGCGACCGCTGACGGTTCGGGAGTTCGAGGTCGCTCGCGCCATTGCGGTGGGCATGACCAACGCGGAGATCGCCACCGAGCTGGTCGTCTCACCGAAGACCGTGAGCGCGCATGTCGAGCACATCCTCGCCAAGCTCGGCGTGGCGCGACGGGCAGAGGTTGCTGCCTGGGTGGCAACGATCCGCCCGGTAGGGAGACCCTCCGACCGAGTCGGCGAGCCCACTGCGGGATCCCAGCTGAGCGCCGCGTCCTCGAACTGACCAATCGCCGGCACAGCGCAGACAAACGAAGAGGCCGGTCCCGTCGCCGAGACCGGCCTCCCTGACCCCTGCGGGGATCGGCGGGGCTCAGCCGCCGTTGTCCCCATTGCCGAGACAGCTGATGTCCGGATTCCAGTCGTTGAACGTGCCCATCGGGTTGCCCTGCCAGATCCAGGCGTGCCGCTCGTAGAAGTTCGGCAGGCCGTAGCGGTTGCCCGCGGGGCGGAACAGCATCGGCTGGCCGAGGACCCACGGCTGCGAGCTCGTGTCGAACGTCACGTACTCGACCGCGACGAGCTTGAGCCCGCCGCTGCGCTTCGGCGCGTAGACGAGGACCTCGGGCTTCAGCGGGTCGACCGCCGGATCGCCGGCGAGCGACAGGTTCACATAGTGCTGGCCCATCGTGCCGACGCCAGGCTGCTCCGTGCACTTGTAGAACTCGACGTAGCCGTCCGCGAGCGCGGCCGACAGGTCGTGGTACTTGTCCGTGACCTGGCGGACAGCGGCAAGGTCGGCCTTGCCCGCGGCATCGGCGATGCCCGCCAGACCGGCGACGAACACGAGCGCGAAGGAGAGCGCGAACAACGCGCGAATTTGGATCTTCACATCACACCTCGTACGGAACTTCGTAGACGTCTGCAGTCGGGTGGCCGGCGCGCGCGTGGATGCGCATGACGGCCTCCTTCGAGGGACCGGAGACAAGGCAGAACACCTTGCCGCCGACCGGGTCGAGCCACGCCTGCTCGTAGTGGACGCCCTCCTCGGCCTCGATCGCGAGGTCGCGACCGTGGGCCTCGGCAAGCTGCTCCTGGGTCACCCCGAAGAACCCGGAGTGGACGTCCATGAACTTGGCCATGAGTACCTCCTGTCCTGATCTGTCGGTCGACATCGAACCGTGTGGACAAGGTCGCCCCACCGTCCTCGTCGGGCATCGGTCATCCGACCGAGGAACGGTCCGAACGTCGACCGATCTTTCGGGACGGGGACCGACACGGGCCGCGGTGGGCGGCGGTCGGATTTGGCACACTCGCCTAGGCCAAGCCCGCGATACACTCAGACGGTGATCGCCCGCCCGACGCGCTCCGACTGGCTCTTGCTTCTGATCCTCGGGCTCATGTGGGGCACGAGCTACGCGTTCATCAAGCTCGGCATCGAGAACGGCCTGGGGACCTTCACCCTCATCGCGACGCGCCTGCTGATCGGGTTCGCGCTCCTCGCAACCGTCGTGATCGTCGCCAAGGAGCCGCTGCCGCGCAGCCCGCGGGTGTATCTGAACCTGCTGATCATGGCGGTCATCAACATCGTCATTCCGTTCACGCTCATCACGACCGCCGAGCAGTCGGTCCCCTCGGCGATCGCCGCGATCATCAACGGCGCCGTCCCGCTCGTGGTGATCCTGCTCGCGGCGTTGACCTTTCCTGACGAGCCGATCACCCTGAATCGACTCGCGGGCCTGCTCGTCGGCTACGCCGGCGTCGTCGTGATCGTCCTGCCGGGCCTCGCCGCAAGCACCGGCGGCGCGGTCTCCGGAGAGTTGGCCCTGGTCGGCTCGACGATCGCCTACGGCATCGGGGCCGTGTTCGCGAGGGCCAAGATTCGCGGCCTCCGACCGATGATTCCGGCCGTCTTCCAGGTCGGCTTCGCGTTCGTCATCATCGCCGCCCTGGCCCTGATCAAGGAGCGGCCGTTCGACGTGGCCTGGAACCCGAACGCGATCATCGCCGTGGTCTGGCTGGGGATCTTCGGCTCCGGGCTCGCCTACCTCCTGAACTTCCGCCTGCTCGGGCGGATCGGCGCGACGCGAACCTCGATCCTTGCCTACTTCCTGCCGATCGTGGGCATCGTGTCCGGCGCCGTGATGTTCGGCGAGACGATCGATCAATACGTCCTGATCGGCACGGCGATGGTCATCGGCGGCGTCGCGCTGGTGAACAGCCGCCTGGGCGAGCGGCGCATCTTCGGGCGGCGCCCGGCGCAGGACGCCTCGAGCGAGCCCGCGGCCTAGCTCAGCGGGCGACGGCCAGCAGGATC
>CAYXVP010000051.1:0-10947 GCA_964468305.1 uncultured Anaerolinea sp.
CGGGGGGGCCGGGGGGCCGGGAGGCCGGGGGCGCATGTCCACGGCCGAGGTAGACCCGCCGTAGCCCATCGGCGGGCCGGGCCGGAGGACCTGCGCGAGCGCGACCATGAACAGCGCCTCCGCGGGCTGCTCCGCGAGCGCGCCCGCGAGGCTCGCCGGGGCCATCGCGCCGGCGAGCGTGAACGGCGTCGCGACGACCGGCTGACCTGCCTCGGCCATCGCGATCAGGCCCTCGGACATGGGACCGTCGAGCCGCAGCGGCGAGTTCGTGTTGACGACGGTCATCAGGCTGGGCTCCCGGGCGAGCCGGTCGCGGTCGATGCCTCGCGTGATGCAGGCGACCTCGATCGCGTCGTCGACGACCGTCGAGCCGAAGGCCAGGCACTGCCACGCCTTGTCGAGGGTCGTCGCAAACGTCCGGTACATGTCGAGATGGCGTGTGGCGACGGGCAGGTCGGTGGGCTCGAGCGGGCCGCCACCCTCCTGCTGGATGACGTCGAGCGCCCCGATCACGCGAACGTAGTCCTGGAAGTCGGCGAAGTTCCCCGCCCGCCTGCCTCGATCGATGTCGGTGACGAAGGCCGGGCCGCCGACGGCGCCGAAGACGAGGTGACGGTCGCCGAAGACGAGGTTCCGGTCCGGGTTGCGGGCGAACAGCTCGAACCGGTCGGGCGCCTGCGCGACGAGGTCCGTCACCTGGTCCGGCTCGAGGCGCACGCGCGCCGTGGCCCCGCGACCAGCCGCATCGTCCTCGCGCGCGACGCTTGCGCCCGCGGTATCGAACAGGTCGATCGCCTTCGCCCCGAGCACCTCGACCCCGACATCGCGCAGGATCCGCATCCCGGCGTCGTGGATGGCCTCGACCTGGTCGGCGCTCAGGATCTCGACCGGCGTGAACGGGTTCACGACCAGCCGCCATGGCAGCCGCCGGATCCCGCCGCTGGTCCGTCGTTCGCGGCGCGGTCGCGCCCGGGCCGCCGCCGACGCCTCCTCGGACGGCCGGAGGAGCTGGGGCTGGTCGGGCATGCGGGCCACAATAGGGGCTGCCCAGCTGCCACGGAGGTGCCCGATGTCGGAGGAACCGGGGCGACCGAGCCTGCTTCGGTCGATCGCGCACAGCCTCGTCGGCGAGACGCCGGTGCTGCCCGTCGAGAGTCGGCTGCCCTCGTTCGATGGCGCCACCGGCTGGCTGAACTCCGAGCCGCTAACGCCCGCCGGGCTGCGCGGGCGTGTCGTCGCGATCGACTTCTGGACCTACACCTGCGTCAACTGGCTGCGGACGCTGCCCTACGTCCGAGCCTGGGACGCGGAGTACCGTGCGGCCGGACTGACCGTCGTCGGCGTGCACACGCCCGAGTTCGGGTTCGAGCACGACGTCCAGAACGTGCGCCGCTTCTCTGAGCGCTACGGCGTGACCTGGCCGGTCGCGATCGACAGCGACTACGGCGTGTGGCGAGCCTTCGCCAACCACTACTGGCCGGCGTTATACGTCGCCGATGCCGACGGGCAGATCCGCTACCACCACTTCGGCGAGGGCGAGTACGCCATGTCCGAGATGGTGATCCAGCAGCTGCTCGCCGCCGCCGGCGCGTCGGTCGACTCGAGCATGGTCGACGTGGCGCCGGTCGGGCTCGAGGTCGCCGCCGATTGGCGAACCCTGCGCTCGCCGGAGACGTACCTCGGCTACAACCACACGACCGGGTTCGCCTCGGAGGACATCGCGACCCTCGATGCGCCGCGGTCCTACCCCTCGCCCGACCGGCTCGGGCTGAACCAGTGGGCACCCATCGGGGCGTGGACGATCGCCGGCCACGCCGCGATCTCGAACGAGCCAGGCGCCCGAGTCCAGTTCCGATTTCAGGCGCGCGACGTCAACCTGGTGATGGGCCCGGCGAGCGGCGTCGCGGGCGTGCCGTTCCGGGTTCTGCTCGACGGTCTCGTGCCCGGGGATGCGCGCGGGACCGACGTCGACGCGAGCGGGCACGGGTCGCTCGACGAACAGCGGATCTATCAGCTCGTCCGCCAGCCTCGCGCGAACGCCGAGCCCACGGTCGAGATCGAGTTCCGCGAGGCCGGCGCCGAGGCATACTGCTTCACGTTCGGCTGAGCACGCCCGGCGGGGCCTACTCGGCCTGGAGGACGGGCGCGATCCGGGCGCGGGCCGCACGCTGCGCCGGCACATACGCCCCGGTGGCCCCGATCGCGAGCCCGGCGAGGGCCAGCGCCGCGAAGAGGACGGGCCCGAACACATCGAATGTCGATGCCGGGATGCCCGTCTTCGCGGCGATCTGTCCCATATACGTGAGCACGGCATGCTGGGCATAGATGCCGATGGGAAGGCCCACGAGGCCTGCCAGCAGGCCGAGCGGGACGACCGACGCGACGACCATGGCCACGACCTGCAGTGGGGTGAAGCCGACGGCCTTGAGGATCGCCAGCTCGCGGCTCCGTTGCCGCGTCTCCAGCAGCACCGTGTTGAACACGCCGCCCAGCGAGATGCCGGTGAGGACGAGCCCGAGCAGTCCGACGACGGACAGAAACAGCAGGAACGACTCGTCGTTCCCGCTCTCCGCTTCGTTGAACGCCTGGGCGTCGCTGCCGAGCGCGGCTTGCAGCGAGCTCCAGTAGCCGTGGACGTCGGTGCCGGAACTGGGCTGGAGCTCCCAACGATCCACATGCACGTCCGGGACGAGCGCCTGCAAGTCCGCGAAGGTCCCGCGAAGCAGCAGGTTGTCGCGGCCCTCTCGCGCGGACTCGAAGGACTCGCCGACGAGCGTGACGCTGATCATGCGGCCGTCGACCGAGAGCTCCGTCGAATCGCCGACGTGGAGTCCGCTGACCGTGAAGAAGTTCGTGGGTGCGACCGCTTCACCAGGGCGGCTGAACCACCGCCCGCTGATCATCTCGATACCGATCCACGACGCGTCCTCGCGGTAGCCGACGAATGGAATCGAGCCAACGCCACGGACGTCGACGCTTGCAGTGCCGAGCGAGACCACGTGCGCGGTGTTCGCCTGCGCGGCAAGACGTGCGTCAACCGCTGCGGGGTCGCCCGCTCGCAGCTCGACCCGAACAGGGCTTGCCGTCGGACGATTGAGCTGATCCATGACGCGCAACAGCGAAGCGTTGAGCCCGAGCGAGAAGGTGACGGCCGCGACGCCGACGACGAGCGCGCCCAGGGTCATCACCGCGCGACCGGGATGTGCCAGCGCGGTGGAAACGCCGAGGCGGAGCGGAAGCGCGGCGGGCAGGCGGAGTCCAAGTCGGCGGAACCCGCGTCCGATCGGGCCGACGTTCGCGGCGTCGCCGGTCATCGCCTCGACCGGGCCAATGCGGCCGGCGGCGAGCGCGGGCACGATCGCCCCGAGGACGGCGACCCCGAGTGACGCGCCGAGAACCTCGAAGATGACCTCCGGCGGAACCAGCGCCGTGGCGGGCAGCCCGAACGATGCCGCGGTGTCCGAAAGGATCGGAACGCTCGCGGCAGCTCCGACCACGACCCCGACCGCGGAGCCGACGAGCGCCGGCAAGGCGATCTGGATGACGAGGATCCGAGTGACCTCCCCCGGCGTGAAGCCGATGGCCTTCATGACCCCGATCTCGCGACGGCTCGTGAGCACGACGCCGCTGACCACATTGCTGATGGAGAAACCGGCCGCGAGGAGGGCGAAGATGGAGAAGGCGAGGAGCACCGGAACATACAAGTCGGCGAGCCGGTCGACGCTGCGCATCGTGTCGAGGTAGCTCACGCTACCGACGACGGCGTCGGCGGGGAGGGCGGCCGTGAGATGTGCCAGAGCCGAGCCCAGATCCGCAGCAGTCGCGGCCGGACTCACGCGGTAGAGCATGTCCAGGCGGGGCGCATTCGCTCCGGCGATCGCGGCGACGTCGGCCGGATTCGTCCAGATCGAGAGGTCGGGGGGCTACACGGACCGCGCGATGCCGCAGAGCGTGAGCGTTGCCATCGGCTGGGCCGAGGGCGGGGACGACACGGCCACGGGTCCCTGACCGGAATCCCCCTTCCCGATCGGGACTGTCGGCGCCGGATACACCTCGATCGAGTCGCCGACGTGCTTGTTGAGCGCCCTGGCCGAGTATTCATTGAGAACCGCTTCGCCGGCTGCCTGCCACCACCGCCCAGCGCTCGGCACCACGTTGTCGATCGAGGGATCGGGCTGCGCGCGACCGGCGATCTCGGCACCCTGGACGTAACCACCCTTGGGGTGGCCGAGCATCGCGTCGGTCACGGGGTAGGGCCCCGCGGCCGCCGTGACCAGCGGATTTGCGCTCGTCGCCGAGAGGCTGGCCGGGCTGAGCCCCGGCGCGAAGTCGATGGCGAGGTGGGCGCCGTTCGCAGCGGCGAAGGCGCGCTCGAACGGGCCGCGCGATTCGACCAGCACCGACAGCGCCAGGGTGCCCGCCGCGCTGGCCAGGCAGATGACGAGTGCGATCGCGACCGCCTGCAGTCGCCGCCTTCGGAGATCGGCGGCGGTCTTGAGTCCGACGGCGCCCATCACGCCACCAACCGGAGTCGCTGGTCGCCGGAGATCGCACCATCGAGGAGCCGGATGATCCGGTGCGCGGTCCTCTGGGCGAGCTGGTCGTCGTGGGTCACGAACAGGATCGTCTGGCCCCGGCGGTTGAGGTCCTGGAGCAGAGCGAGCGCCATTTCACCGTTCCTGCGGTCGAGCGCCCCGGTCGGCTCGTCGGCCAGCAGGATCGCTGGCTGGTTGATGACGGCCCTGGCGATCGCGAGGCGCTGGCGCTCACCGCCGCTGAGCGTGCCCGGGAACCGGGCCGCGTGACCGTCGAGACCGAGCTGGCCGAGCATCTCGTCGGCGACCCGACTGGCCTCCCCGCGCGATCGGCCCGCCAGGAGCGCCGCCACGGCGACGTTGTCCCGGACGCTGACGTCCTCGAGCAGATGGAAGAACTGGAACACGAAACCGACCTGGGTGCGACGGAAACGGGCCGCCGCCGTCTCGCTGAGCCGATCGACGCGCGTGCCCGCGACGACGATCTCGCCGCCGGTCGGGCGGTCGAGTGCGCCGACGACGTTGAGGAGCGTCGACTTGCCACAGCCGGACGGGCCCATGATCGCGGTGATCAGACCGGGCTCGATCTGGAGGTCGATTCCAGCCAGCGCCGGCTCGGCCATCCCCGGGTAGCGTTTGGTGACCCCGCGCAGGCTGATCAACGGTTCCATGGCGAACTCCTCTCGGCCGGACGATTGACAGCACGAGCGTGCGCACCAGGGGCGTGTTGGTCATCGGCACGCCGAGCGAACCTGCATCCTCCGTTCGGCGGACCTGCTCGGTGGACTCAGCCTTTCTGCTGAGGCCTCCCCGCCTGCGTACGGATACCCGTCGCCTCGACCCGCGACTACGCTGGCCTCGTGCTGGAACCGGATCGGAGGCTCGCGAGCTGGACCTCCCTCGCCGTCGATATCCTTGCCGTCGTCGTGATCGTGGTCATCGGCATCGCGACGGACGACAGGTTCTTCCCGAGAGGCCAGGGCGCGGCACTGCTGCTCGTCGCGATCCCGCTCCTCTTCCGGCGCGCATGGCCGTTGCCGGTCCTGGTCGTCGTCTCGGGCGCCGCCCTGGTCACGAGCATCGACAGTGGCGGCCCCTGGCCCCAGATTGCCGCGATCGCGCTGGCGAGCTACACGGCCGGCGAGCGGGCGACTGATCGGACCAGGCAGGGCCTGAGCGTTCTCGGCGTGGCCAGCCTCCTGGCAGTGGGCTTCCTGGCCCGCGACGCGCAACCGCTGACCGCGATCACGGTGCCATTCGTGATCTTGGTGCCGACGTGGCTCCTCGGCGACGTGGTCCGATCGCGACGGATCGAAGCCGCCGAGCAGATCGAGGCGGAGGCGAGGCGCATGGAGGAGTCCGAGGCGCGGATCCGCGCGGCGGCGGCGGAGGAGCGGCGGCACATGGCCCGCGAGCTGCACGACGTCGTGGCCCACGGGGTGAGCGTCATGCTCATCCAGGCCGGAGCGGCACGGCAGGTCCTGGAGACAGCTCCCGACCAGGCCCGCGAGTCGATCCTCAACGTCGAGACCGCTGGGCGCGAGGCGATGGCGGAGCTCCGCAGGCTCCTCGGCGTGCTCAACGACGATGGCGAGGCAGCCTCCGTTGCTCCACAGCCGGGGGTGTCGCAGCTCGACGAGCTGGTGGATCGCGTGCGCGAGGCCGGCCTTCCGGCGGAGCTCTCGATTCGCGGGGAACAACGCGCCCTGCCGGCGAGCCTGGACACGACCGTGTACCGAATCGTGCAGGAGGCGCTGACCAATGCACTTCGCTACGCGCGGCGCGCTCGGACTGTCATCGAGCTCACGTTCGAGCCCGATCAGCTGCGAGTGGAGGTCCTGGACGATGGGCCCGCCGGTCCCGTGACGACCGGAGCAGGCGCCGGACGCGGGTTGGCGGGCCTCGACGCACGCGCAGAGCAGGTCGGTGGCAAGCTCGAGGCGGGCCCCCGCCTCGGTGGTGGCTTCGCGGTCCGCGCCTGGCTGCCCCTCGAATCCGACCCCGCATGAACGAGCGAAAGCTGCGCGTCCTGCTCGTCGACGACCAGGCACTCATCCGGGCCGGCTTCCGGATGATCCTCGAGGCGCAGCCTGACATCGAGGTCGTCGGCGAGGCCGCGGACGGCGCCGCCGCGATCGGCCTGGCGCGACGCGGGCGCCCGGACGTTGTGCTGATGGACGTCCGAATGCCCGGCCTGGATGGCCTCGAAGCGACGCGCCGCCTGCTCGACGGAGCGTCCGCCGCGCCGCCTCGGATCATCATCCTGACGACGTTCGACCTGGACGAGTACGTCTACGCCGCACTCCATGCGGGTGCCAGCGGGTTCCTTCTCAAGGACGTCACGCCGGAGCACCTCGTGGGTGCCGTCCGAACGGTCGCGGTGGGCGACGCGCTGCTCGCCCCGTCGATCACGCGCCGGCTCGTCGAGCGGTTCGCGCGACCGACGGCGGCCGTTCCCGGCTCGGTCGCCGCGCTCGACGACCTGACGCTTCGCGAGCAGGAGGTCTTCCGCCTCGTCGCGCGCGGCCTGAGCAATGCCGAGATCGCGGCCGAGCTCGTGGTCTCCGAAGCGACGGTCAAGACGCACGTCGCCTCGATCCTGTCGAAGCTTGGCCTGCGAAACCGCGCCCAGGTGGTCGTCCTTGCCTACGAGGCCGGGGTCGTCAAGCCTGCCGACGAGGGGCCTGCCTGAGCGCGCCGCGGCCGAAGGCGACGGCCCGATCCGGGTCGTCGCCAGGGAGCCGCCGCAGGAGCTGAAGGTCGAAACCTAGGCCGCCTCGACCACCCACTTGCGGGGATCGCCATTGCCGAGATCCGGCACGCCCGCGCTCTCGAGCGCGCCGAGGACGAGGATACCGGCGGTGGGCCGCGAACGTGAGGACGTGGGCGATGAGCCCGCCGTACGTGTACGCTCGACCGGCTCGTGCTGGGCGTCGACGAACGTCTCGTCGAGCCGGCCGCCGTCGACGACCCGGTCGACCTCGGCCTGGAACGCCGGCCCGATCTCGGCCAGGCGCGTGCGCATGTCCGCGATCAACTCGTGCCGCTCGATGTCGAAGCTGTACGGCCGCCCGCCGATCACGTTCACCCACATGTGCATCTGGCCGACGAGGCGGGACAGCAGCTTGCGGGCGGTCGGCTCGCGATCGATGCCCTCGACGCTGAGCTCGATCGGCCGGTCGAGGACCGCCTCGTCGACCCTGGCCGCCCGGTCGATCATCTCGCCGACCAGCCAGATGTGGTGCTCGACCATGCGAACGATGAGATTCATGGTGGTTCCCTCGGGCTTGCCCGGGAGGCGCAGGCCACCCGGGGGATGGAAATGGACGTCGTTGCGTGCCGCGAGCTGGATCTGGCCAGGTTGCCCCCGCCACGCCGACGGCGTAACGCCGTAGGCGCGTGCGAAAGCGCGGGTGAATGCCTCGTTGGAGGAATAGCCCGCCTCGACGGCGAGCTGCAGCACGCCGTCGCGACCGATGACCAACCGGTACGCGGCCCGCTCGAGCAGGATCCGCCGCCGGAACGCGGCCGGCGGCTCGCCCGCGGTCGCGCTGATCAGCCGATCGAAGTGCGATCGGCTCAGGAAATGGCGCGCTGCGCGCTCATCGGCGCTCGACTCGTGGTCGTCCAGATCGGCGGCCAGGTCGTCGATGAAGCCGAGGAACGTGTCGCGCTCGATTCCCATGGCGACATCGTGCCGCTCCGAGAGGGCTCCCGCTTGATCGGTTTCGCCAAACAGCAGATCGAGGTCGTCATGCTCGCCCCTGCGACCATTCTGTTCGGATGACACCCGTGGTAGCACTCGAGACGAGAGCGGACCTCCACATGCTCGAGCCGCGGGCGCTTCCAGTCGGATGAGACGGCGCGCGAGCATCCGACTCGGAATCGTCCGCTTTCGCAGCTGCAGAAGCCCGTCGAGGAGCTTCGCACGATTCCAACGCTACCGGCGATAGCGTCCGACAAGAACCACCCGGGAAGTCGACCACGGACTCAATTGCCCGCCTAGCCGTACACCTCGGGATTCACGGGCGTCGGGAGGCGCTCGCCACGGACACCGGCCAGTAGGTTCGCGGCGGCCATCTCGGCCATCTTGCCGCGAGTCGCCCGCGAGGCGGACGCGATGTGGGGGACGACGAGGCAGTTGTCCATGTCGACGAGCGGGTGATCCGCGGGGAGTGGCTCCGGATCGGTGACGTCGAGCGCGGCGGCGGCGATCGTGCCGTCGCGGAGCGCGGCGACCAGGGCGTCGGTGTCGACGACCGGGCCACGGGAGGTGTTGACGAGGATGGCCGTCGGCTTCATCCAGCCGAGCCGCTCGGCGTTGATCAGCCCACGCGTCTCCGGCCGCAGGTCGACGTGCAGCGTGACGAAATCCGCCTCGGGCAGGATGCCCTCGAGCGTCCGGTATTCGGCGCCGTACTCCGCCTCGACCTGCGGGCTTACGCGCCGCGGGTCGTGGTACAGAACCCGCATCCCGAAGCCCCTCGCGCGCCGCGCGACGGCCTGACCGATCCGCCCGAAGCCGATGATCCCGATCGTTGCGCCGTGAACGTCCGGACCCATCAAGAGCATCGGGCCCCAGGTCTTCCATTGGCCGGCGCGGACATAGCTGTCGCCCTCGACGAGGCGTCGTGCGGCGCCCATGAGCAGCGCCCAGGCGAGGTCCGCGGTCGTCTCGGTGAGCACCCCCGGTGTGTTGCCGACGGGGATCGCGCGTTTGGTGCAGGCCGGGACGTCGATGTTGTCGAAACCGACCGCGAAGTTGCTGACGACCTTGAGCTGCGGTCCGGCGCGGTCGAGGAACTGGTCGTCCACCCGGTCGGTGAGGAGGGTCAGGACGCCATCACAGCCCGCGATAGCGCGAAGCAGCACGTCGCGCGGAGGTGGCAGGTCGTCCGGCCAGATTTCCGCGTCGCACGCCTCGCGAACGAGGCGCATGCCCTCGTCGGGGATGACGCGCGAGACGAAGACCTTCGGGCGCGCCGGCGGCGGCACGCCTCTGCGATCGTCAGGCAATCGCGTCAGCTCGCGGAGCGAGCTGCGCGACGAAGGCCTTGATGCGGTTGAGCGCCTCGGTGAGATTCTCGCGTGAGTTGGCGTACGAGATGCGGATGTGGTCGCCGCCGATGCCGCCGAAGGCCGTCCCGGCGAGCACGCACACGCCCGCCTCCTGGAGCAGCCGATCGGCCATCTCCGCACCGCTGAGGCCGGTTCCCGAGATGTCCGGGAAGACGTAGAACGCGCCCTGCGGTCGGAGGCAGTCGAAGCCCGGGATGTCGTTCAGCCCATCGACGACGAGGTCACGCCGAGCCCGGAACTCGCGGACCATCGCGTCGACGTCGTGTTGTGGCCCGCGCAGTGCCTCGATCGCCCCGGATTGGGCAAAGGCAGTCGCGCCCGAGATGGTGTTGATGATGAGCTGGCCGTACGGCTTGACCAGCCAGTCCGGCACGATCGCGTAGCCGAGCCGCCAGCCGGTCATCGCGTACGTCTTCGAGAAGCCGTCGAGGACGATCGTCCGCTCGGGCATGCCCTCGAGGGAGGCGATCGAGACGTGCTCCGCGCCGTCATACAGGATCCGCGAATAGATCTCGTCGCTGAGGACCACGAGGTCGTGGCGGAGCGCGAGCTCGGCGATGCGCTCGATGTCGCCGCGGGTCAGCACGCCGCCGGTGGGATTCGCCGGCGAGTTGATCACGATGAGCCTGGTCCGCGGTGTGATGAGCGAGGCGAGCTCGTCGACGTCGAGTCGGAAGTCGCGCGCCTGGCGGATCGGGATCGGGACCGAGGTGCCGCCGACGAAGCGGGTGAACGAGTCGTTAGTCGGGTAGCCGGGGTCGGGCACGAGAACCCCGGCTCCCGGGTCGACCCGGGGCATTAAGGCGGAGAAAATCCACCCCTTGCCGCCGACGGTCACGAACACGTTCGAAGGCTCGACGGCGAACCCACGCCGCGCCGTGGTGTCCTCGGCGATGGCCCGGCGCAGGTCTGGCAGGCCCGGATATGGCGGGTAGTGGGTCATCCCGGAGTCGAGGGCCGCCTTCGCCGCGGCGCGGACGTTCCCGGGGGTGTCGAAATCGGGCTCGCCGATCTGGAGGTAGACGATCGACCGACCGGTCGCCTCGAGCGCGCGGGCGCGAGCGGAGACTTCGAACGCCGTCTCGGTGCCGATCGAATTCATCCGGGCAGCCGTCCTCATGGCTCGCATCATAGGCGGGGCCTAGAATCGCTCGGTGACCCGTTTCTACTCGCTCGACGAAGCCGACGACGCGCTGCCAGAGGTCGAGCGCATCCTCATCGCCCTTCGGGACCAGCGCGAGGAGCTCATCGGGCTGCGCGATCGCGTGGTCGACCTGAGCCCCGATGGCGACGAGACGCCGACCGCCGGCGCGGCCGAGCAGATTCGCCTGCT
>CAYXVP010000052.1:0-5788 GCA_964468305.1 uncultured Anaerolinea sp.
TGCTGGTCTTCTGCTCGATATCGCCGACGTCGTCGTCCGGGGCCGCCCTCTGGATTCGGACGATCAGCGAGTGGAACTCGATCACGGCCGATCCGTCGCCCGCCCACTTCCTCGCGCAGGGTTGGGGGGCGATCCTCGCCAGCCGGGTGCAGGGCCTCGTCGACGCCCTCGGCAACTTCGCGGTGATGATCGCCAGCATCGTGCTGCTGCCGTTCCTGGTGATCGGGGCGCTCGCCCGCCGACGCGATCGCAACTTCCAGCCGTGGTTCGTGTACACGTTCGTCGCCTTCGCCGGCGCGACGATCCTGTATCCCCTCCATGTTCCGGGCGGCGCGTTCATCCACACCGCCATCGGGCTCGCGCCGCACGCCGCGATCCTGGCCGTCGAGGGCGTGCTGATCTTCGTGTCGTGGGTCGCCGGCCGGCGGCGGCGCTGGGAGGAAGGGGCGGCCGGCTCGTTCTTCGTGTGGGGCATCGTCGCCCTGACCGTCGCGACGGCCGTCGTCTTCACGCCGTCGGTCTACGCCGCGTGGGACGCCTCCCGCCAGCCGCGGATCGCGCTCCGTGACGAACTCGACCGGCTGGGCGTCCCCAAGACCGACCGGCTGCTGTCGATCGACGCCGCGGGCATGAAGTACTGGACGGGTCGACCCGGGGTCGTGACGCCCGACGACCCGATCGAGGTCATCGAGTCCGTGGCGCGCGCTTACAAGACGTCGTGGCTCGTGGTCGAGCGGAACGACGCAGCCCGAGCCCTCGGCCCCGTGCTAGAGGGGACAAGGCCGCCGTGGATCGGGCCGCCGGCGTTCACGGTGCCGGCGCAGGACGGCAGGCTGCCACTCCTGGCGCTGTTCCCACTCTGCCTCGGCTCCAACGTCTCGGCGTGCCGGTGAGTCGCCGCGAAGCCATCCTCTCGGGCGGCCTCGTCTTCGTCGTCGCGCTGGTGGTGCGCGTCTCGGCCGCGACCCAGATCACCTTCCCGCGACCCGAGGACGTCGCCTACTACGTCGGCGTCGCGCGCAACCTGGTCGAGGGACGCGGCCTCGTCAGCGACGCGATCTGGAGCTTCAACACGCCGCCGCTCGCGTTCCCGCGGCCCGCGTTCGAGGTCTGGCTCCCGCTGCCGTCGTTCCTCGCCGCGGCCCCGATGGCGCTGTTCGGAACGACCTTCGCCGCAGCGCAGGTCTCGTCGGTCGTCGTCGGGTCGATCGTCTGCGTCCTTGCCTGGCGCCTCGCTGCCGACGTCGGCGACGCTCGATCGATATCGGTCGGTCGGGCTCGAACGCTCGCGCTCGGATCGGGCCTGACTACCGCGGTCTACCTGCCCCTCGTCCTGGCGTCCGCCCAGCCCGACTCGACGATGCCCTTCGCGGCGTTGGTCCTCGTGGCCTGCCTGCTGATCGGGCGCCTGTCCCGCCCGGCCTCGGCGGAAGCGCTGACGCTCGGCCCACTTGCGGGCTTCCGCGGGCGCGGCGTGCGCGAGGCTCGACGGCGAGCGTTGAAACAGTACGCGCTCGGGCTCGTGCTCGGGCTGGCGGCGCTGACCCGGAACGAGGCGATCTGGCTCGCGCTCGCGTACGCCATCGTCGAATGGCGCATCGTCGGTGCCGCCCTGGGCGGTGCCGCCCTGGGCAGTGCCGCCCCGACGTTCGGCCGGCGGTTCCGCGCGTGGCTGTCGTCGGTCGCCGGCGTCGCCATCGTTGCCCTGTTCGTCTTCGTTCCCTGGGCGCTCCGCGACTGGGCGGTTTTCGGGACACCCCTGCCTGGGCAAGCCGTCACGAACGCGCTCTTCCTCGACGGCCGCGACGTCTTCGCCTGGCAGGACCCGCCCACACTCTCGCGCTACCTCGCGGCGGGCCTGCCGACGCTCCTCGGGCTGCGCGTCGACGGCACGCTGCACAACCTGGTCAATGTGCTGCTGCTGCTGGGTGTGCCGGTGTCGGCGCTCGGGCTGGTCGGGTTGCCGGGCGCGTGGCGCTCGACCCCGGTCGCCGGCCCGAATCCCCTTCGGCCGCTGCCGCTCTTCTCCGTCATCACCTTCGCCGTCGCGTCGCTGGTCTTCCCGGTGGCGACGACGTGGGGCACCTTCCTCCACGCCGCGGGCGCGATCCAGGTCCTGCTGGTGATCTCGGCCCTGCTCGTGCTCGACGCCGGCATCGACTGGGTCGGCCGGCGTCGGGGCTGGACGCGCCCGGTCGCCTGGCTCGGCCCGACTTTCGCCGTCGCCGGCTGCCTGCTTTTCAGCGGCGTGCTCCTCGGGCAGGACGGGGCGGCCTCGCGGGCGAGCGCGGCGCACTTCCACGCGCTCAGCGCCGCGCTGCGCGACCCGACATTCGCCCTGCCCATCGACACCGAGCCCGGCCCGATCATCACCGACGTCCCGATCTGGCTGGCCGAGTCGACCCGCCATTCAACGCTCGCCCTGCCCAACGAGCCGGCCGACAGCGTGCTGTCCCTCGCCCGCGCGTTCGACCCGCCCGCCCGCCTGCTCGTCGTCTCCACGGACAACACCGGGGTGTGGCCGGCGACGATCTTCGCCGGCGATCCCGAAACCGATTGCTTCGTGCCGCTCGAGCTCCCGCTCGCCGACACGCTGGCCTTCCGGATCAGGTGCCCGTAGGCCGCCGCCACTCGTAGATCCGCGTCGCCTCGCTGGCCTTCCGGATCAGGTGGCCGTGGGCCGCCGCCTTCTTGATCAGGTGCCCGGGGGTCGTCGTCGTTCCGGATCGGTGCCCGGGGGCCGCCGCCACTCGTAGATCCGCGTCGCCTCGCTGGCCTTCCGGATCAGGTGGCCGTGGGCCGCCGCCACTCGTAGACCCGCGTCGCCCCGAGGTCGCTCCAGACCAGGCCGGGTTCGTTCGGCGGCGTGGCGGCCTCCGTGAGCGCGGCCACCCATGCCCGCGACGAGCCGCGGAAGCGCGATCCGAACGCCTCCGGATACCGCTCGACGAGCGCCCGATTTCGAGCTGTCGCGCGCACGACCCAGACGAGTCTGCTTGAGGCGTCCTCGCCCCAGCGGGCGGCTGCCATCGCCTCGAGCTCGGCCGCCTTGCGCGCACTCGTACGCACCGCGGCCCCGACGTCGCCGATCGTGTTCCAGCACTCGACACAGATCAGCCGGCGGCGGCCCTCGTCCGCCAGGACGACGTCGATCGACCGCCACGGCTCCGCCGGCCTGGTCGCCAGCTCGAACCCGCCGCTGTACCCGCATCGTCGGCCGAGCCTGAGCACCAGTTCCTGCATCGACAGATGCCCCGCATCGGCGACATCGGCCCTCGGATCCCGCCCAAAGGCGACGTTCAACGGCGCTCCCAGGGCTATGGCGAGTCGTTGGAGCAACTCGAGATCGAGAGCCACGACGCCTCGCTCGACGCGGCTGACGACGAGTCGACCTATGCCGGCCTGCTCGGCGAGGCGATCCTGGTTCCACGATCGGCGTCGCCGCATGGCAACCACTTCCCCACCGACGCGGCGCTTGAGCTCACCTACCCTTCGCTCGGCCTCGATCGCGAGCGCAGCGCGTCTCCTGCCCGGCATCCAGCTCCTCCAGGGCCCGGCTCCTCCAGGACCCGGCTCCTCCCAAGTCGAGCTCATCCGGGCCCCTCGGCCGGGCCTGATCAGAGCGGCGGTGTTCGCTCCATGATCGATTTCGCCACTTATTGGGCGGTTAGCCGGCATGGACGGCCCAGCGGAGCGACTGAAAGAGGCCCTTGGCCAGCCGCTTGTTCATGTAGCGATCGACGGGGCCTCGAACTGAGCTGCCGGGGAGCGCTTACCAAGGGGTAAGGCCGCGCGAGGCCACGATTTGTTCATGGAGTGAACCGGGCGGCCATCAAGTGCGGCGCAAAGGTTGCCGATGCGGCTCCCGGGGACTCGACGCTGAGCGGCGCGGCGGGAATCCGCGCGGCGGCCGGCGAGCTGGCCGCGGCGGGGATCCGCGCGCCGGCAATCCCGGGTGACTGGGACCGTGGACGGGGCGCACCGGGACTATCGGCTAAGGCCGGTCCCATGACCCGCGGCTTACTCTCGGCAGCGATGACGAGCGAGGCGGTTAGCCGGTCGCTGGCGATGCGCCTGGCGCCTTCGGGGACACCCCACGAGCGCGGGGCGAACGGCAAGCCCACCGCGGCGAAGCACGCGTCGAAAAGGGATGCAAAGGGTCGCGGCGAGAGCAGCAAGTCGCGTCTGGCTCAGGGCGCCCAGGGCGGGCCAGTCAGCCTCGAGACGGTCCGCGCCGCACTTCCGGTGGCCCACACGACGCTCGTCCACGACGATCCGCTCGACGCCCTCCTCAACGAGGCGCAGTCGGCGGTATCAGACAGCGCGAACACCCTCCGGGACGTCAGGGAGCGGTATCGGACGGCGTACCTGGAGCAGGTCGAGAAGTGGGAGCGGCTGCGGACCCTGACCGCGACCGCAGCGCCGCAGCCACAGAGCACCCAGGCCGCGAGCCAGGAGGCGATGGTCGGGCGGGAGGTGACCCAGGAGCGCTCGACGCTCGGGCGCATCGACCTGGCGGTGAAGAGCCTCGAGAATGCGTGGCTGTTTCTCGCCCGCGAGGACACGAGCCTCGTCACCGACTCCAGCGTCCCGCCGTCTGCTGCCGACGCCCAGATGCGCATCGTGGAGGCGCAGGAGGCGGAGCGGAGCCGGCTCGCCCGCGAGGTCCACGACGGACCCGCGCAGGCCCTTTCCAACGCGATCTTCTCGGTCGAGCTCGTCCAGCGCCTGCTCGATCGAGACGAAGGGGCGGCGGCCAGGGTGGAGCTGCAGGGCCTTCGTGACGTGCTCACGCGCGAGCTCAAGGGCGTCCGCGCCTACCTCAGCCAGCTGCGCCCGCCACTCCTCGCCGATCTCGGGCTCAGTGGCGCGATCCAGGAAGCGGCGAACCAGATCGGGACGGCCCTGAATGTGCTCGTCGAGGTCGAGCTCGACCCGGCGGTCGACGGCCTGCCCGAGACGGTCGAGATCGTCGCGCTCCGGATCATCCAGGAAGCGCTCCAGAATTCCCGAAAGCACGCCCAGGCCAGCTCCATCCGCATCAGGATGGAACAAGACCACGGCGGCTGGACTCTCGAGGTCCGGGACGATGGCCGAGGCTTCGACAGCGATGATCCGCCCGTCAGCGGGCGCCGCCATTTCGGTCTGCAGTTCATGCGTGAGCGGGCGGAGCTCATCGGCGCTCGCTTCGAAGTACGATCCTCACCGAACCTCGGGACAGCCGTTCGGATGACAATTCCCCCAGGTGCGATGGGCATGCCGATCCCAGGCGAGGCAGGCGAGGAGAGCTGATGACGACCGAGACTGAGGGCGGCGAGCGACGCCGCGGCGGGGTAGCCGCCGACCGGATCCGGATCCTGATCGTCGACGACCACGCCCTGTTCCGCGTGGGCATCGCGAACATCCTCAGCCGCGAACGCGAGTTCGACGTCGTGGGCGAAGCGGCCGACGGGCGCGCCGCGCTCGAGATGGCGGGCATGACCTCGCCGAACATCGTCCTGATGGACCTCTCGCTGCCCGCCCCCGGCGGCCTCGAGACGACCCAGCGCATCCGCCGCGAGTACCCGGCGGTCGCCGTCATCGTCATGGCCCAGGACGAGGACGAGGAATCGCTGTTCGCCTCGATCAAGGCCGGCGCGGCCGCATTCGTCATCAAGGACATCTCCCCCGACCACCTGATCCTGGTCATCCGCCGCGTCCCGCCGGGCGAGTTCCGGATCAACGCAAAGGTTTTCCCAAAGCCGGCCGTCCCGTCCGACAAGCAAACTGACAATAGTGCCGGCCGGTA
>CAYXVP010000052.1:5798-10889 GCA_964468305.1 uncultured Anaerolinea sp.
TGTCGGGCCGGACGATCTGGTCACGATCATCCGCCGCGTCGTGAGTGGCGAGTATCTGATCAACGACAAGGTCTTCTCGAAGCCGGCCGTCGCCTCGCGAGTCCTCAAGGAGTTCCGCGAGCTCGCGGTCTACGGCCAGGAAGCGGCGCCCATCTTCGCCCCGCTGTCCCCGCGCGAGGTCGAGATCCTCGACAACATCGCCCAGGGCATGACCAACAAGCAGGTCGCCTACGCCCTGTCGATCAGCGAACAGACCGTCAAGAACCACATGAGCTCGATCCTGCGCAAGCTGGCAGTCAACGACCGGACCCAGGCCGTCGTGTACGCGATGCGCCAGGGCTGGATCAAGATGCCGGAGGACTGAGAGCACCGTGCCTGCCGACGCCGGGGCTGCACCCACGGCCGCCCCGGCGGACGCGCCGTCCGTCGCCGGCGCACCGTCCGAGAAGGCCACCCGCGACGCGACCGCCACCCGCGACGCGACCGCCCCGTCCTCGATGCCGATCGCTACTGCTACCGACATCGCCACCCGTCTCGCAGACGAGGCGACCGCCATCAAGGGCGAGGTCGACGAGATCGAGCTCCTCATCAACCAGGCCAAGACCGAGGCCGCACGCCACGAGACCCGCCGCTCGGCGGCGGCGGAGAAGCTGGGAATGGCGGCGGAACGCGCCGCGGCGGGCGGCAACGTCGTCGGCAAGGAGATCGCCGATCTCGCCAACCAGCTCGTGACGGTCGCCCGCAAGGCGGCGCTCATGGAGGCCCAGGTCGACCTGCTCGAGGGCAAGCGCAAGTCGGCGCTTCGACTCGCCGAGACGCTCGCCGCCAAGGCCGACGAGGCGAAGCAGGTCGCCGGCATGCCGGCCGGGGCCGCCGCCGGGGTCGCGGGCACCGCGTCGGCTGGTAGTAGCGAGGCCGGTGGCGGCACGGCGGTGCCGGGCTTGATGGACCTCGATCTCGCCGGGCCACTCCCCCCGGGCGTGTCGCGGATCATCCTGACCGCGCAGGAGGACCTGCGCCGCGAGATCGCGCGCCAGATGCACGACGGGCCTGCCCAGAGCCTCACCAACATCGTGCTCCAGGCCCAGATCGTCGATCGCCTGATGGCCAGCGATCCGGCCAAGGCGCAGGCCGAGGTCGAGCAGCTGATCGGCATGGTGCAGCGCACGCTCGATGCGACGAAGACGTTCATCTTCGACGTCCGGCCGATGGTCCTCGACGACCTCGGTCTCGTGCCCACGCTGCGGCGCGCGAGCCGGGATCGTGGTCGTCGGGTGGGGGTCGCGGTCGAGTTCGAGTCGATCGGCGCGGACCGGCGGCTGCCGGTCGAGCTCGAGAGCGGCCTCTACCGCATGCTCGACGACGCGCTGGCGGCCCACGTCGCGAGCCGGCCCGATCGGCTGTCGCTCCGCCTCGACTGGGGCGAGCGCCTCCAGATCGAGCTGACCGCCGGCCGCACACCCGAGGTCGTGCCCGACCCGGAGCTGCCGCCGGAGGGCAGCGAGCTGCCGCCGGCCCTCGCCGAGATGGTGGCCGAGCGGCGCCGCACCTACGACGAGGCGGTGGAGGCGGCCCGCGTCCGGAGCCTGGCGCGCCTGCCTGAGCAGGCCTGGCGCGAGGTCGCCGGCAGGGCTCGAATCCTCGGCATCGACGCCGAGATGCTCGATGACGGTGCGCGCCTGCACCTCGGTGTTGACCTGCCGCCGGACGCCGTACCGGCCCTGGCAAGCGCCTCGACTGAGACTTCCGGCTCCTGACCGATCTCAACCGGGCGGGAGTGCAACGGCCATATCTCGATATGACGTAGTCCGAATAGGACTTCTGGCCCATCAGCCGGCGCCTGATCCCGTGCGATAGTGCCGCTCCGACTCGCGCCGCCGGGGCGTGAGCTACAGGGAGGACCTGATCGGCATGGCCCTTGTGAAGCGGGTCCTGGCGTCGCTCCGCGGCGCCGAGGGCCAGGGACTCGCGGAGTACGCGCTCATCCTCGCACTGATCGCAATCGTTGCCATCATCGCCCTGATCTTTCTGGGCTCACAGGTGAGCAGCATCCTCAGCACGGTCGGTGCTTCCGTCTAGGAGCATCGATCTGGATCGAACGCGCCTCGACCACGTGGTGGCAGGGCGCAACGGGTCCAGTGGCGTCAAGCCCGACTAGTACTCTCGGGTTGGTTGACATCACGTTCGGGAGCCGTCAACGTTCGCGCTCGACTCCTCTCCGGGGAAAGGGGATCCCGATTACCGGGGGATGGGGATTACCTGATGAAAGGAGGTGTCCACCCAGATGCAGTTCCTTACCGCAATCATCAACTTCCTTCACCGGGATGACGAGGAAGGCCAGGGCCTCGCGGAGTACGCGCTGATCCTCGCCCTCATCGCGATCGTGGCGATCATCGCCCTGATCTTCCTGGGCACGCAGGTCAGCCGGATCCTGAGCACCGTCGGCGCGTCCGTCTAGGACTTCCCGACAACGGCTGAATAGCGGACCGCCGGTGCCCTTCAAGGGACCGGCGGTCCGATTGTTTTTCCGGGGGCGATTTCATCAACAACTTCACGCGCAGTCTTGGATCGAAGCGTCGCTCCCTGTCACGAATTGTTTGGGGACTCCAGGCTCGTGATGAAGACCTTGCGGGGCACCTTGCACCACGCGGCGGCTCTTCCCAAGTCTTCCCACGAGTACTAGCCCTTTCGTATAGTCGCCGGGCATCGCCCTCCTGCTATGGTGGTGCCACCTGTCACATGGACAGCTAACCGGGGAGGTTCATCACGTGCGACGGACCAGTCGGCTCGTCCTGCTGCTCGGCATCTTTCTGGCCGCACTGACGTTCGTCGTCGTGCTGTTCATCAGCAATCCGAGCGGCGGGCCCAACACGGGCGGCAACCCACAGGTGAGCGCACCGCCGACGCAGCTCAAGGTGCTTGTCGCCGTGAACGACATCCCGCTCGGGACGGTCGTGACCTCGGACCTGTTCACGACGCGCACCCTCGCGGTGACGTCGATCGACACGAACGCTCTGGGCGATGACTCCCAGGCCGTCGGCAAGACGACGCGCACGAACATCGCCGCGGGTGCCCAGGTCCACAGCACCGACTTCCAGAACCGCGCCATCCCGATCACCGTTCCCGCGGGCAAGCGCGCCTTCCCGATCCAGATCAACGAGCTGACCGGTGTCCTGAACCTGCTCGACGTCGGCGACACCGTCGACCTGGTCATCAGCCTGCGCGGTGACGCCTTCCCGGTCGTCCAGGTGCTGGCCGATGGCTCGGTCACCGTCGTCTCGGGCATCAACCCGCTGAGCGTCAAGCTCCCGCTCCTCCTCCAGGACATCCAGATCATCGGCGTGCTCGAGGCGCCCGCCCCGGCTCCGGCCGAGGGCCAGGCTGCGCAGCCCGCCGCCAGCCAGAAGCCGGCGATCACCGGCGCGAACAAGCTGCTCGTGCTCGCGGTCACCCCCGCGCAGGCGGAGGTCCTCCTGTACGCCCGCACGACGGGCACGCTCGACGCGATCCTGCGGCCGCCGTCGGACGCCGGGCAGACGGTTCAGACCACGGGCGTGATCCTCAAGACCCTCGTCGACCTCTACGGCATCCTGCCGCCAGAGATCGTCCAGGTCCCGATCCCGACCCCGCTGAAGAAGTAACGACCATCGAAGTCATCTGACCCAGACAGGAAACGTGCCCGCCCCGATGAGCGATCGAATCAAGGTCCTGATCGTCGACGACATCCCGGAGACCCGGGACCACCTCTCGAAGCTGCTCGGCTTCGAGAGCGACGTCGAGGTCGTCGGGGCCGCCGCCGGAGGCCCGGAAGCCATCCAGATGGCGGCGTCCGTGAAGCCGGACGTCGTCCTGATGGACATCAACATGCCGGGCATGGACGGCATCACCGCGACCGAGAAGCTGTCCGCGGAAGTGCCGACCGCCGCCGTGATCATGATGTCCGTCCAGGGCGAGGCGGACTACCTCCGCCGGTCGATGCTCGCCGGGGCGCGGGAGTTCCTGGTCAAGCCGTTCAGCTCGGACGAGCTGACCGCCTCGATCCGCCAGGTCTGGTCGCGCGAGAAGGAGAAGCAGAGCCGGTTTGCGCCAGTCGCCGCCGTGGCGGAGGTCTCGCGCAACGGCAGCGGCGAGCCCGCCTCCGTGGTCGCGGTCTTCAGCCCGAAGGGCGGCGTCGGCCGCACGACGATCTCGGTGAACCTCGCCGTCGCCGCGGCCCAGGACGGGAAGCGCGTCGCGCTCGTCGACTCGTCGTTCCAGTTCGGCGACGTCGGCGTGCTGCTCAACCTCAACCCCCGCAACAAGTCGATCGCGGACCTCGCCAGCGAGCTCCAGGCCGGGGAACAGTTCGAATCGCTCGACAGCTTCCTCGTGGGCCACTCGTCGGGCGTGAAGGTGCTCCTCGCCCCGCCCATGCCAGAGCAGGCCGAGCTGGTCAACCCGACCGCGGTCAAGCAGGTCCTCCAGGCGTTGCGCGGCGAGCACGACCTGGTCGTGGTCGACTGCCCGTCCAGCTTCAACGAGACGACCCTCGCGGTCCTCGACGAGGCGGACTTGATCCTCACGCTGCTCACCCTCGAAATCACCAGTGTCAAGAACATGCGACTCTTCCTCGAGGTGTGCGAGCAGCTGGGCTACGGGCCGGACAAGATCAGGCTCGTGCTGAACCGCGCCGATTCGACGCTGGGCATCCGGGTCGCGGACGTCGAGCACTCGATCGGGCGCAAGGTCGATCACACCATCGTCAGCGACGGCCGGTCCGTGGTCTATGCGTTGAACCGCGGCGTACCGTTCTACCTGAGCAATCGCGAGGCGCAGGTGTCGCAGGACATCCAGCGCCTGGCCACGGCGGTCACCGGACCTCCGCCGACGACGGCGGCCGCCAGGCCCGACAAGGCCGCCAAGGTGGCGGCCAAGAACAAGTCACTCTTCGCGTGGCGGTAGTAGGGGGACCGGGCTAGATGTCTCTGCTCAAGCGCATCGAATCCGCCCGGCCGGGTGGCCCGGGCGAGGAGCGACTGCCGGTGCCGTCGGCACCCGGCGGGGGACGAGCGCCCACCGAGGGCGGCGCGCCCGCCGGCGGTGGCAGCGGCG
>CAYXVP010000053.1:0-10868 GCA_964468305.1 uncultured Anaerolinea sp.
GAGGGCTATAGCGCGACCGCCGGCGACGCGCTGGTGCGGCGCGAGCTGTCGGCGGAGGCGATTCGCCTCGGGCGCTTGCTCGCCCAGCTGATGCCGGGCGAGCCGGAGGCGTTGGGACTCCTGGCACTCATGCTCCTCCACGACGCGCGACGCGAGGCCCGCACCGGCCCCGGCGGCGAACTGGTCTTGCTCGATCGTCAGGACCGCGCGCGCTGGGATCGGACGCAGATCGAGGAGGGGCAGGCGCTGCTCGATCGGGCCATCCGGGCGAACCGAACCGGGCCGTACCAGGTCCAGGCCGCGATCGTCGCCCTGCATGACGCCGCGCCGGATGCGGCCTCGACGGACTGGCGCCAGATCGCGGCGCTGTACGGCCGACTCGCCCAGCTCTCGCCGTCGCCGGTCGTGGAGCTCAATCGCGCCGTCGCGGTGGCGATGGTCGAGGGCCCGGCCACCGGCCTGGCGATGCTGAACGCGCTCGCCGGCGACCCCTCGCTCGAGGCGTACCCGTACTTCCACTCGGCGAGGGCGGATCTTCTTCGGCGCCTGGACGCCAGGACCGACGCGGCCGCGGCGTACCGGGCGGCGCTCGACCTGACCACCAACGAGGTCGAACGGACCTTCCTGTCAGGGCGGATCGTCGAGATGGAGCGCGCCAGCGCCCGCCCGAACTGATCGCGGTCCGCGGCGCCTAGCCGCGTTCCGTCCCACTGGGCGCCTCGCGCATCAGCCCGATGTTGTTGCCGTCCGGGTCGGTCACGAAGGCGAGCCAGAGGTCGTAGGCCTCGGTCGAGAACACGATCTCGGGCCGTTCGCGCACAGCGGCTCCACGTGACTCGAGCATGGTGAGCGTGGCGGTCACGTCCTCGACCCGGAAGTAGATCGTGGCCGCGCCCTGGAAGCCGGGCTCGGTCGGCTGCCCCAGGTAGAGGCGGACGCCCGCGGCATCGAAGAAGGCGTTGCCCGGGAATCGGAACAGAAGGGGCAGGTCGAGCACGCCCTCGTAGAAGGCCACCGCCCGATCCAGGTCGGTGACCGGAACCAGGATCTGCATGATCGGTCCGAGCGGTCGCTCGTCGTCGGCCATCGGCGTCCTCCTGGCCGGATGGTAGGGATCAGGTCCGGGAGGGATGGCGCTCTTGGGGTACGGCTGCCGGTGCGTTCCGGGCCGGACTAGGATGGCGGGGTGACACCGATCCGCTTCCGGAGCGTGATTCGTTACTGGAACCCCGAGCGGCAGAGCGGTCTCGCGGTCGCCGACATCCCGAGCGAGCACCTCGACGCCATCGGTGGCCTGAAACAGCAGCGCGTGCACGGCCGCATCGGGCCGGCGGCCTTCACATCGAATGTCATGCCGGCCGGGGGCGGGCGTCTGGCCCTCAGCGTCAGCCGGGCGATGCAGAAAGCCGCTGGCGTCGCGATTGGCGATCCGATCGAGGTCGAGATCACGGCGATCGGCCGCGGCTGACGGACGCTAGCGCCCCACGGACGATGTCGGACCAGACCTTCACCCGAGCTCTTCTGAGCCCTAGGGAGCTCGCCGCTGCGACCCGCCCCGGCGAGGCGATCGGTGGCCGTCGGCAGGGCTCACTGCGGCGCAGTAGACTCCGGAACTTGCGCGCGCGCCTCGCACTCCCGGCCGTCCTGGCGATCGCCCTCCTTGGGTGCTCGACGACAATTCCGTCGGGTGTGCCGGCAACCGTCGTCCCGACCGTCCAGCCGTCAGCGCCCACGGCTTCTGCTGGCAACGAGTCGCCGACGCAGGCCGATGCGACCCCAGGCGTTCCGGCACCGACTCCGGCTCCGTCGCCGATGCCGGGCGGCGTGTACGCCGCACCGGCGAGCGGCGTGCTCGCGCCGTCGCTCGGGTCGCTAAAGCCGCTCGTCTACGTGCCGGACGAAGGTTCTGGCAATGTGCTGGTCATCGACCCGGCGACGTACAAGATCATCGCCACGATCCGGGTCGGACGGAGCCCGGAGCACATCACTCCGGATTGGGACCTCAGCCGGCTGTATGTGAACAACATGAACAGCTCGAACCTGACGGTCATCGACCCATCGACGTCGAAGGTCGTCAGAACCATCTTGGTTCCTTTTCCATACAACCTGTACTTCACCGAGGACGGCAGCAAGGCGATCGTCGTCGATGACTTTTTGAACCAGGCTCTCGTCCGGCAGAACGGACTGTATTTCTACGACCGAGCGACATGGAAGTTCGTGAAGTTCGTCGAAATTCCGTACGCCGGTGCCGACCACCTCGACTTCTCGGCGGACGGGAGCTACCTGGTTGTCAGCTGCGAGACGACGGGGGAAGTCGTCAAGGTGGATATCGCGTCGATGTCGGTGGTCGGCGCCGCTCATGTCGGCGGCCTGCCGCTCGACGTTCGTCTCGACCCGTACGCGAACCTCTTCTATGTCGCGAATCAGGGGACCAACGGCGTCTCGGTCGTCAACGGCGACACAATGAAGGTCGTCCAGTTCATCCGGACCGGCCGTGGCGCGCATGGGCTTGCGCTGAGCCGTGACGTCCGGCGACTGTTCGTCACGAATCGCCTGGCCGGCACGATTTCGGTGATCGATATCGCGACCCGGAAGGTCGTTGCCACGTGGAAGGTCGGCGGTTCACCCGACATGATCACGACGTCGATCGACGGCTCCCAGCTGTGGGTGTCGAACCGATACAGCGGGTCGGTGATCGTCCTCGACGCTGCAACTGGAAAGGTCCTCGCCACGATCAAGACGGGTCGCAATCCGCACGGCCTGGTCTTCTGGCCGCAGCCCGGTCGCTTCAGCCTTGGTCACAACGGCAACATGCGCTGACGTGCCCTTCCGGCGCAGGTTCGCGGTCGCTGTCCTCACGGCGTTGGTGGCTGCCTGCTCGACAACGTACCCGTCGCCACGCCCGAGCCAGGTCGAGCCGACTGTCGTCGAGACTGCGACCCCGCAGCCGACACCGACAACTGCGGTCCCGACCTCGACGCCGCGACCAGAGCCAACCCCCGGCGGCGTGTACGCGGCGACGGCGATCCAAGAGCTCGCCCCGGCGGTCGCGCAGCTAAGCCCACGGGTCTATGTGCCCGACGAACACAAGGGCGATGTCGTCGTGATCGATCCGGCGACGCTCAAGATCGTCCGGCGCTACGCAACTGGCATATACCCCGAGCACGTGACGCCAGACTGGGACCTGAGCCGGCTGTATGTGAGCAACATGAGCAGCGGGTATGTGTCGGTCATCGACCAGGCCACCGCCAAGCTGACCGGGGAGAAGATCTCCGCCCCGGTTCCATACGACATCTACTTCACCCCGGACGGCGCGAAGGCCGTCGTCGTCAACGACTACATCAGCCCGGCCCTCATCAAGCTCAACGGTCTGAACTTCTACGATCGGCAGCCGTTCACCTTCCTGAAGTTCGTGGAGATCCCCTGGCCCGGCGCAGACGATCTCGATTTCTCTGCCGACGGGTCCTTCCTGATGGTCAGCTGCGAGTACAGCGGACGAGTCGCCCGCGTCAGTACCGCGAGCATGAAGGTCACGGGCTCGGTCGTCGTGCGGAGTCTCCCCAGGGATGTCCGGTTGTCGCCGGATGGGCGGCTCTTCTTCGTGACCAACGAAGGTCGGGCCGGCGTCTCCGTCATCGACCCGGTCAAGATGCGCGAGGTGGCTTTCATCCCCACCGGCCGTGGCGCGCACGGCATCGAGTACAGCCGAGATCTGACCAAGATGTACGTGAGCAACCGAGCCGCGGGGACGATCTCGGTGGTCGACCTGGCCACGTACAAGGTGACCAAGACCTGGCGTGAGGGCCGGTCACCCGACGAGATGAGCCTGTCGTTGGATGGCAGCCAACTCTGGGTCTCGGACCGCTACGCCGGCGGCGTAACTGTCATCGACACCCGAACCGGCGCCGTCATCGCGCGGATTGCGACCGGCTCCAATCCCCATGGCATCCTGTACTGGCCCCAGCCGGGCCTCCACAGCACCGGCCAAAACGGCAACATGCGCTGACGCGGCGATGTCGCGTTCGCTCGGCTTCTTCGTCGCGGTCGCCCTCGCCGCCTGCGGCCCTATAGGCCCCACGGCGCCACCGGTGTCGATCGCCCCAGGCGGGCCGACCGTCGGCTCGACCCCTTCCCCGCCTGCCGCGGGAACGAGCGGGCAACCGGCTGCCAGCGCCGGGATCGCGACCAAGCTCGTCGCAACTCGAATCAGTCTCAGGCTGCCGATGGCGCTGAGCCGGGCCGTTGCGTTCGCGGATGGTTCAATGATCCTGGTCTGCGGGGGACTCACCGCCTCGGGCTCGACGACCCGCGCGATCATGCGTATCGACCTCGCCGCCGATACGATCACTCGGATCGGCAGTTTGTCGGTGGGCGTCCATGACGCCGCCGGTGCCGCGGTCAGCGGTCGGAACGAAGTCTTCGGCGGCGGGGATGCGACGCCGCTGGCCACCATCCAGACCTGCGACCCGAGTGGCACGTCCACGGTAATCGGCCGGCTGCCCTCCGCGCGCGCCGACGTGGCTGCGGTTGCCGTCACCTCCGGGAAGGCCGTCGTCGTCGGTGGGGGGACGGCCACCCGCCTGCCGAGAGCCGTCCTGATCACGAGCGACGGTATCCGTCCGGGAACCGTGGGCGAGCTGGTCGAGGGGGTCCGGTATCCGGCCGCGGTCAGCGTCGCCAATTCGGTGCTCGTTGCCGGCGGCTACCGGAACGGAGCCGACACGAGTGACCTTCAGCTTGTCGATATCGGGGCGATGACGACTCGGGTCGTCGGCCACCTGCCGATCCCGCTCGCGCACGCCTGTGCCATGGTCATCGGCGGCTGGATCGTCGTCGCAGGGGGAGAGCGCAATGGCACGCCGCAGTCCGCGATCTGGCAGCTTGACCCGGCGACCTGGGGGGTGCGCCGCTTCGGTTCGCTGCCGGCGGCGACCTCTGACGCGGCCTGCGCGGTCGTCGACGGCGTGGGCTACGTCATCGGTGGCGAGAACTCGACGAACCAGGTCGATTCGATCGTCACGCTGACACCCGCTTGACATCGCCGTCCGCGGCTCGCCCATGAGACCGCGCCCGACATTCGCTTCTTCTCGGTGTCTGGCGGCTCCCGCCCGGACTTCATCAACGCGTCGACGCGCTCTCGAGCACGGCTCCGATGCCGGGGCCTCACCGTCGGCTAGCATCGTTCGGTCGTGACTGGGCTCGCCCGCGCCAGGGTTCGGTTCGCCTGTCGCCTGGGGCTGACTGTGACGCTCGTGGTCGCTTGCTCAACCACGGTACCGACCGGCGCGCCTGCCACGCCGCCGGTATCGCCTGCACCGACCGAGCCCGCCGCGTCAGTCCAGCCGACCGCGACCCAGCCGGAGCCGTCGTACGTGCCCAGCGCATCCCCGGGACCGACGCCATCGACGACCAACGTCTACGCCACCACGCTCGATGGGCGGATCAAGGCTGCCTGGGCGAATTATCCAGAGCGGGTGTATGTCCCGAACGAAGGCTCGGGAACGGTTACCGTCATCGATCCGAAGCGATTCAAGGTTGTCGGGACCTATTGGGTTGGTTTTTTTCCCGAGCATGTGACCCCGGACTGGGACGGTCATGCCCTCTACGTCGAGGACGCGCTCAGCAGCTCGCTCGCGCGGTTCGACCCAGCGACGGGGAAGCCCGAGGGCCACATCAAGGTGCCCTACCCATACAACCTGTACTTCACCCCTGACGGCACGCGGGCGATCGACGTCGAGGACGGATCCCTGGGGTCCGCGCCGGATGACAATGGCCTGCGATTCTTTGACCGCACCACGTGGACCGAGGTCGGCTTCCTGCCGATACGATGGGCCGGCGCCAACCATCTCGATTTCACCGCCGACGGCAGCCACCTGATCCTCAGCTGCGAATATACGGGCGAGATCGTTCTGGTCGATGTTGCCCGGATGTCGGTCGTCACCGCGATCCATGTCGGCGGCTCTCCGACCGATGTCCGCCTTTCGCCGAACGGCAACATGGTCTTCGTCGCCAACCAGGTCCGGAACGTCGTCGACGTGCTTGACCCGACGACGCTCAAGCGCCTGACGAGCATCCGCCTACGCAAGGGCGCGCACGGCCTGGCAATCAGCCGCGACACCACCCGTCTGTTCGTTACCGACCGCCTGTCGGGTCGGCTCTCCGTGGTCGACCTGGCAACGCTCAAGGTCACCGCCACGTGGGTCATTGGGGGCAGCCCGGACATGATCGCCCAATCGCCGGATGGCTCACAGCTCTGGATCTCGAACCGCTTCACGAATACCGTGACTGTGGTGGATTCGATGTCGGGGAAGGTCCTCAAGACGATTGTGGTCGGGTCCCGCCCACACGGGCTCTCCTACTGGCCCCTGCCGGGCGAATTCAGCCTCGGGCACAACGGGAACATGCGCTAGACGACCGGGCAGGGGAGCGCCAACCCCGATGCCCTGGACGGCAGCGCGTCGGCGCTCGTGTCGGATCGCCCGAGCGGCGGATCGGCCGGTGCAGGATACGATTCGGCCGTGCACCGTCGACCGATACGCGCCGCCGGCCTGATCGCGGTCGCGGCACTCCTGGCGGGCTGCGACAACCCCACTCCAACGCCCTCGTCCGGCCCGACCGGCGAACCGAGCTCCGCGTCCAGTCCGGGTCCATCGAGCACGCCCGTGGTCGAGCCCAGCCCGAGCGCCGGGGCCGCCACGAGCTTCCCGCTTGCCGTCGTAACGGGGATCACGAACCTCAAGTCCGTCATCTCCGTCAATGAGCTCGGGGAGCTCGCCGGGCACGGCAAGCTGCTCGTTCCCTGCGGGGTCACGGTCGATCCGGTATCGCTCGCCGCGTCGTCGTGTACCGCTGCCCTACAGATCGCCGGCGCGATCGTCGCGAACCAGAGGCTGGTGGGCTTGCTGCCGCCGGGGCTGGTCGAACCGGCGACGAAGGTGCTGCCGATCGCCGGGGACGGGCCGTATGGGCTCTTCGGCCCGGATCTGTTCGGCGATCCCGACGCGCGCAGGCTGCCCTATCCGATCACGGGCCGGCCGACGGGAGAAGTCCCGCTGGACCCATCGTGGACCTCGTTCGATCAGTCGGAGGTCTGGACGCTCATCGAGACCGGCAGCCTGTGCGCCGACCGCGAGGCCGCGCATCAGGCCGTTACCCTCCGCAAGGGCTGGGACTGGGTGTTCGACGGCGGGACGGCGCGCTATCAGGGCAAGCCATTGAACAATCCCAATCCACCGGCTGGGATCGGCGTCTATCCCATCGTCCGCCCGATCGACACCGGCAACGCCGGTGCGACGGCGAAGCTGATCAGCGCTGCCGACCTGACGCTGGGCAACCTCAAGTGCCCCCTGCTGCCGACCAAGGATTGGTCGCCGAGCTGGAACGGGCCCGTGAGTCTCTCGGTCCCCGAGGCGGTGCTGTCGCGCTGGGCAAGCTTCCTCGGCATCGATGCCGTCTACCTCCCGGCGGACCACCAGAGCGACCGTGGCGTTCGAGGCATCAGGTCGACTCTGGACCTGCTCAACAAGCACGGGTTTCCGCACACCGGCCTGGGCATGGACATCGATCAGGCGCTCGAGCCGGCGTACGTCCAGGTCGCCGGGCTCAAAGTCGCGTTCGTGGCGTGGGACAACGTCCCCGGCCCGACCCACGCCGACGCGACCACGCCGGGCGTCGCCTGGCTCAACAAGGCGAACGTCAACGCAGCCGTGGCGAAGGCCAAGGCCGCCGGCGCCGACCTGATCATCTGCGACCCGCAGTGGTGGGGCCCGGACGAATACCGTGCCGACCTGTCGCAGAGCCAGATCCGCGCCGTCGGCTGGATGGACACCGCGGGCTGCGACCAGATCCTCGCCGGCGGGCTCCACGTCTCCGGAGCTGTCTACCTCCGCGCGGGCGCCAGGGGCGTCAGCATCGTCGACACGGGCCCCGGAAACTTCGAGTACGGTCAGAGCTGGTGGCAGGCCACGCAGGAGGGCGTGGTCGTCGAGCTGTCGTTTCGCGGCACGAGCCTCGTCAACGTTCGGCTCCACCCGTACGTGATGGTCCTCGCCGCGCGGGCGGCCCTGCTCGACCCGCAGGGCGACGGACGGTACGTTCTCGGTCGGATCTGGAAGAGGTCGGAGCTCGACTACCGGCAGACCGAGCTGAGGGCCGGGTGAACGCAGCCGGCCTCGCCGCCGTGGTCGATCGCAACGTCGCGGACGGCGCGTTCGCGGGCGCGGCCCTCGCGATCCTCCGTGGCGAACGCCCGGTGGTCGAGCACTACGCCGGGGAGGCGGCACCTGGCCTCCGCGCTGGTCCCGATGTGCTCTGGCCGCTCGCCTCGATCACGAAGCTCTACACCGCGGCCACGGTCATGCGCTTGGTCGAGCTGGGCGAGCTCACGGTCAACACGCCGGTCTGGCAGGTCCTGCCGGACTTCAGAGGCGATGGTCGCGAGGACGTTCGCATCCGGCACCTGCTCACGCATGCCTCCGGCTTGCCCTACGAGTCTCCGGCGATGGGGGAGCGGCTCGCCGCGCACACCGCGACCGACGCGCTCATCGACGAGGGCTGCGGCGCGGCCCTGCTCTTCCGCCCCGGCGCCGGCTTCCAGTACAGCGACTACGCCTACGGGCTCGCCGGGCGTGTGGCTGCGATCGTCGGCGGCGGGGAATTCCGGGACGTGGTGCGCGAGCTCGTCCTCGAGCCGATGGGCCTCGGCGCGACGTTCATGCGCCCGCAGGACGGTGGGTCAGGGCGCATCGCGGCTGTCCGGGGAGTGTTCAACGACGGCACCGACGGGGCGATGTACAACTCCGCATACGGCCGCTCGCTGGCCCACCCCGCGTTCTCGGCGGTCGCCAGCCTCGGCGACGCCGTCACGTTCCTGCGCCACTTTGCGGCGGGTGGACCGCGCGTCCTCGCCGAGCCGACCGTGCGGGCGATGATCAGTCCCCAGACCGCCGGGGCCCCTGGCGAGCACCCGCTCCTCGACGGCTTCCCTGCCGGCGCGACTACCCCGTGGGGATTCGGGTTCGCGCTGCAGACCGAGGACGCGCCGGCCGTCTTCTCCGAGCTCGCCTCGTTCTCGACGTTCGGGCACCCCGGAGCCAGCGGCTGTCAGATCCTCGTCGACCCCGTGGCGGACCTCACGATCGCGCTCCTGACGAACACGCACATCCTGACCGGCCGCGACACGTGGCTGCGGCGGCAGCAGGAGATCGTGAACGCCTGCTTCACGCTGGAGGTGTCGTAGGGAAGGTCGGAGCCGACACACTCGGATCTGAACCGAGGACCTGGCTTCGAGCGAACCTTGCACCGCGCGCAGTGAAACGCGGGCATCACCGCCGGTGCCGCGGTGTTCACGTACGCCCCGCCTTCGATCTCGAACCACTCGTTCTGCCAGTCGTTCACGGCCGTCTGATCTGTGGCCATGTTCGCTTGTGGCAGGACCTCACTCGGCCGCTGGCGCCGACGCAAGACGTGACTGTGCTTCGCGGAGCGGGTCGGGAATGCGGCCGCCCAGTCGAAAGAGGAGGGCTCCGGCCAGCACCGCGGCAAGCGCGCCACCCCACCAGATGGCGTCTGGCGAGGTCTGCAGGAGAAGGCCACCGACCGCCGGGCCAAGGGTCAGGGAAATAGGAAAGGTCAGACCGAAGACAGACAGGTAGCGGCCTAGCAGATGGGCAGGAGCCATGTCCGCGACCAACGGCCCGAGCACGATGATGTGGAAGCATTCGCCGATCGCGAAGACGATCGCAACGCCGGCGAGGAGAGTGGTGGCAGCGAGCTCCGAGCGGATGAGCGTCGCTGGCAACACCGCGAGCAGGCTGATCGCAAACAGCGCGCTCGCCGCCGCGAACGCGTGTGTGCGTCGCATCCGGGCCACGACACGCACGGCCGGGATCTGCGCGATGACGACGAAGGCCGTGTTCACGAGAAAGACAATCCCGATCGCGGCGGGGCCGACCGGGGTGTGGGCCTCCGCAAATGGGGCCAGGATGTTGGAGAAGAACGTGTGGCCAACGACGACGAGCACGATGTTGGCAGCGATCACGGTGAGGAAGAGCCGATCTCGAGCGACCGCGCGAAAGCCGGTGCCGTTGGCGTCGGTCGCTGCGACGGTCACGGCTCGCGGGATCGGGACGGCAGCGAGCACGATCATCGCGAACCCGACGTACGTGATGGCGTCGAAGAAATAGAGCATTTGGAACGAGCCGAGCTGCTGTGCCGATGCGACGATGAAGCCGGCCACGGTCGAACCGAAACCGAGACCGAAGTTGCCCGCGACGCGGGCAAGGGCGAAGGAGGCCGCTCGCTGCTCGCGTGTGACCAACTTCACGATCAACACGCGGTTGGCCGTCCCCGCCAGGCCGATCCCGGCTCCGCTCACGATCGAGCAGGCGAATGCCTGCCACGGAAGGTCTGCGTAAGCGAATCCGGCGTAGCCCAGGGCGCTCGTCAGGCTTCCGACGACCACGAGCGCTTTGGCAGAGTAGCGGTCGAGCAGCACTCCCGCCGGCGGCGTGACGATCGCGGCCGTCCCCATGATCGCCGCGAGAACCAGTCCGGCTGTCGGCGTTGAAAAGCCACGTATCTCGTGCAGATAGATGATCTCAAAGGGAAGAATGAGCCCGTAACCGAAGTAGTTGAGCGCGCCTCCCGCTTGGAGGATGAGCACGGGGCGGGGGAGCCCGGTGCGCCAACCCGCGATGAGGTTTGAGACGCGGCGGTTCATCCCCTAAAGGCCTCGCGATGAGCTGACGAAGCAGACGAAATCCATCAACCGGCCAGCTGCGAGGTCGGAGCCCGCTGGGCGAGCCCCTTGCCAAAGGAGACATTGGCGCGGCCGATCTCGGTGATCAGGACGAACACGTCGTCGCCAC
>CAYXVP010000054.1:0-3410 GCA_964468305.1 uncultured Anaerolinea sp.
CCGAGGCGGGCGGAACTCGCATCCAAGGCCACCCCGGGCCGGGCCGGTTCCACGATGGGCGGGCCAGCTCAAATCGGAGACCGGTGGCCCCGCCGATGGGGCCGACGGGGCCGGCGGAGCCGGAGGCGTCCGGTGGCTCGAGCACGACGAGGCTGATCCCCGCCCGGCGGGCCAGCGCCGCGAGTCGGCCGAGGCGATCGGCAAAGGCGCGCCCGAGGATCGGGTTCGAGCCCTTGCGGTCGCGCGCCGGCAGGTCGATGACCAGCAGGTCGACCGCTCGACCGGCCAGCAGCGAGCCGGCGATCGAGAGGCCCTCGTCGGCGTCAGCCGGCGTCAGCACGACGAGCCACTCAGGCCTGACCCCCCGGGCCACGACCTCGACCGGGTCGGGCGCGGCCGCGGGGGCCGGCCAGGCGAGGATGGAGCCGCTGGCCTGCGCGGCCGCGGCGAGCGGCAGCGCGAGCGTGGTCCGGCCGCTCGACGGGTCACCCCGCAGCGCGACACCCATGCCCCGTGGCACGCCGCCGGGACCGAGGATGGCGTCGAGTTCGGAAAAGCCGGTCGAGAAGACTCGATCGGGATCCGGCTGCGGGAGGGCGCCGTCCTCGAGCGGGACCGTCGCGAGCGCGCCGACGACATCCCCGGCGAAGCCCGGTGCGGCCGCGCCCCAGCGCGATCGGAGCGTCGCCAGGGCCGCGCTGAG
This sequence comes from uncultured Anaerolinea sp., assembly GCA_964468305.1. GTDB lineage: Bacteria > Chloroflexota > Limnocylindria > Limnocylindrales > CSP1-4 > UBA5189. The sequence goes on from CAYXVP010000054.1 coordinate 704, forward strand.
GTCCGCATCGTGTGCAGGCATCGGACGCTCAGTATCGAACACATGTTCGAATAGATCAACCCCTCATCGCTCACTCATCCGACACTGACTCGTCTGTGGATCACTCGTCGAAGGAACGCATGGCACAGGTCACTGCGACCTGGAAAACCCACTCTCGACCGACGATCGGCGCGCCAGCGGCACAAACATCGCCGGAACCAGCCTCGCGGGCCCCCGACCGACCCGGCCCTCAGTTTTCAGCCGACGAGTGTGGCGAATTCGGAGCAACGTGGGACAAGGCGGTGCCGCCGCCCGAGCAGCGTGGGACTAGGCGGTGCCCCCGCCCGATCAGCGCGCTCGCAAAGGTTCCAACACTTACTCGTCGGCTGCTGTTTGGCTCTCCTGCCACAGCTCCGTCAACGACGTCCCCCTGCGACCCCAGTTGTCCGTCTCGACCTCGTCGATGACGACGAAGACGTATTCGGGGTTGCGCCCGAGCTCCCTGACCAGGACGTCCGTCATGCCCTTGATCACCGCTCGTTTCTGCTCGACGGTCGCAACGCCCTTGGCGATCTCGACTTTGACGTACGGCATCGGTTCCCCAAAGAAGTCGCCCTGCCCCGGTCCGGAGGCCCGAGAGGCCCGAGAGGCCCGAGAGGCCCGAGAGGCCCATGCTAGACTCCGGCACTCGCGTGGGGATGTAGCTCAGCTGGGAGAGCACCGCGTTCGCATCGCGGGGGTCAGGGGTTCGAGTCCCCTCATCTCCACCACTGCATTCGGCGTGTCAGTTCCCATTACCGGCGACCGCGCGCCGATCGGCGGGGCCGGCCCGCTCGTCGACGAGATCCAGCGGCTGCTCCTCGACGAGGTCGACGCGAAACTGGCAGACTAGCCGCCGCTCGCCGGCCCTCCGGTCCCGCGACCCGGGCCGACCGAGCGTCAGCCACGTGGGTCGGTTGGGCAGGTGGTGAGCCCAAGGGTCTGTAAAACCCTCGCCTTCGGCTGTGGCAGTTCGATTCTGCCCCGGCCCACCAGATGCGCTGATCCCTGACCTTTGCTCATGCGCCGTCCTCGTCAGGCCATGCCTCGAGGGCGCCGTGGAGCAGGTGCGAGTTCCGCCGGAGCCAGGCGCGATCCGCGAGGTGGTCGGGCCGGCGCGCGGCGACCACGGCCCAGAACCTCGGTCCATGGCCGAACACGCGGAGGTGGGCGAGCTCATGGACGACGACGGTCTCGAGCGACCCCGGTGGGGCGAGCACGAGGCGCCACGAGAACATGAGCCGGCCGTTGCGCGAGGCGCTCCCCCACCGGCTCCGCGGGTCGCGGATGTCGATCGTCGAAGGCGTCACCCCGAGTGGCCCGGCGTGCTCCGCGACCGCCTGGTCGATCGCCTCCTCGGCCCGCTCGCGAAACCACGCCTCCAGCAGGCGCTGGACGGAGCGTCGTTCGGCCGGGGCGACGTGGACGATCAGCTCGTCGCCGTCATCGGCCCCGCTCCGCTCGAGGCTCGATCGGCGACCCCGCGGCACATCGTGGCGGACGCTGACCCGATGGAACTCGCCGCGGAATGGGACGAGGCCGCCGTGGCGCGCCCCGCCGCGCGCTCTGGCGGCGTCTCGTTCGCGAGCTCGTCGGTCGAGATGGCGCAGGACCCAGCCCTCGCGCCCGCGCAGGAAGGCCTCGATGCGCGGCTCGGGCCGCGACCAGCCGCGCCGGGTCTCCGGCGGGACGGACACGACCAGGCCGTCGCGGTCGTCGATGGTGACGCGCAGGCCGCGCGCGCGGGCCGACCGCCGGAGTCGGTACTCGACGACATGCTGGCGGAGCCGGACGCCGCGACGCGAAGGGTCGCCCGCGAGCACCGCGGGCTGGATTGGCACCCTCGTCAGTGGGTGGCGTGGGCCAGGAAATAGGCAGCCACCGTGAACACGGCAACCGCCGCGACGCCGAGGCCGGTGCCGACCCACGCGTCCATCGTCGAGACCCGAAGCCGCGACGCAAGAGGCGCGGGTCGCCCGAACGCGAGCAGGCCGATCACGACGACGAGAGCAAGGTCGAAAACGATCGCCAGTGCGTCTGTAAACGGCACCTGCTGGACGACACTGGTCGGCGGCGCGAGCAGCCGCGTCATGAGCGCCAACGCCAGCGCGGCGATGGTCACCACAAGCCCGGCCAGCACCAGTCGCCGCCTTCGCCAGATTCGGGGCACCGCGAGCGTGCCCTGGGCGCCGATCATCCCGAGCGACAAGGCGCCGAGCGGCAGATAGCCCGCGATGGACGCGTCCCTCCCTGCGAAGTGGCTCGCGCCCGCGCCGATCGAGCAGAGCAAGGCGAAGGCGCTCGGCGAGGCTTCCGCAACGGCGAGCGCTGCATGCTCGCCGACGACGGCAACGTGGACGAACGCCGCGCCGCCGGAGCAGGCTGCGGCGAGGATCGGGCCGTAGCTGCTGAACTCGACCCGCCGATCGGGCGCTCCGAGCCTGCCGTGGCGCTGGAGCAGCGTCACCCCGACGACGATGACCACGAAAAGCCCGACCAGCGCCGTCGCGGCGAGCATGAGCACAACGTGCGCGTGCACGGCCGGGATGCTACCCCGCGATCGGCCGTTGGCAAGGGGCCCGAATCGCGACGGCGGTTGGGGTCCTCCGGTGCTGGAAGGCGGCGTTGGCTCCTGGCCATCGGCCCCGCGCCGTCGAATTGTCGCGCCAAGGGGAAAGAGGGTGGGGGG
>CAYXVP010000054.1:3420-10624 GCA_964468305.1 uncultured Anaerolinea sp.
GTTGCCTCTGGACATGCGGCTCGCGGCGTGCAATATGCGCGCCAACGGGCAAGAGGTTCGGCCGGCCCAGGGCCGAGCCCGTGAGGAGAGGTGGATCGAGCGATCGTCCAGCAACCGCCAGGCGCGGTCCTGCGTGGACGCGATCGTCGGCTCCGCTTCGGGTCTGCCGGATGCATGCGACCGCGGCCCCGACCTGAACGCCGGCGCTGACGTTCAGCGCGTCGTCATTTCTCAGGAAGGGAGAGATCTGAACTCATGATGGCCAACATTTTCACGCCCAAAGGGTTCCTGACGTATGGGGGCGCGATCCTGCTGCTGCTGGGCATCGTCGGATTCCTCGGCATCTTCAGCGAGTCGGCGTATCCGGCGTTCTGGCTCGACAATGGCGAGAACGTCGCCCATACCGGGCTCGGCATCATCGCCCTCGCGATCGTCTTCGTGCCCGGGCTGAACGGCATGTTCGAGCCCTACTACCGCTGGATCGTGATCCTGCTCGGGATCGTGGCCCTGTTCTTCGCGGCGTATGGCGTCGTCGTCGCGGGCAATTCGGGCATGGCCAACACCTTCGGGCTGGCCAACCTCGAGTTCCCGTCGGACGACATCCTCCACCTCGTCGTCGGCGCGTGGGCCCTCTACGCCGCCTGGCGACCCTCGGCGATGATGGCCCGCTAGCGACCACTGCTTCGAGTAGCAAAATCGGCCGGGCCCCCGCCCGGCCGGTTTTTCATTTCTCGGGCTTCTTCGCCTCGGCGATGACGCCGATCGACACCCGGAAGCCGGCGCGGCGCTGGAGCGGCGGCATGAGCGTCGACTGGCCGACCGGACCGCCGGCCGGGAACCAGCGAACCCACTCCTCGTTGAACAGGTCGAAGTCGGAGCTGTCCCGAAGGGACCAGCTCGCCCAGACGACCTTGTCGAGCGAGCTGCCGTTCTCCTCGAGCCGGGCCTTGAGGTTGGTGAGGCACTGGCGGGTGTGCTCCTTGATCCCGCCCGGGACCACCCGCTTGCCCTCGGGCTCGATTGGCCCGATCGACGACACGTAGACCATGCCACCAGCCCTGGCGGCCTTGCCGAGGCCGAGCTCCAGCACGGACGCGTCGGCGACCGCGGACGGGTCCTTGATCCCGAAGCGCCCCTTCTGCGGCCGAACGGGCTTCTTGGGGTCGTCCGGCGGGATGCCGAACTCGCCCTTCGGCAGCTCGACGCCGTTGCGGGCGAACTGGGCCATGAACGTCGGCCGGATGCCGGTCGGTGCGAGTTGGCCCTCGATCTTGCCGTCCTTCATGCCCGACTGCTGCCAGGCGAAGACGTCCTGCGTCAGGATCTCGTCGTCCTCGATCCCGAAGACCTCGGTGATGTTGACGACCTTGCGCGAGCCGTCCTTGAGGCGGGCGGTGTGGACGATCAGGTCGACGGCGGATGCGATCTGCTCCCGAATCGCGCGCAATGGCAGCTCGTAGCCGGTCATCAGGACCATCGTCTCGAGACGGCGGAGCATGTCCTTTGGTGTGTTTGCGTGGCCGGTCGAGAGCGAGCCGTCGTGGCCGGTGTTCATCGCCTGGAGCATGTCGAGGGCCTCGCCGGAACGACACTCACCGACGATGATGCGGTCCGGGCGCATGTGCATCGCGTTCCGCAGCAGGTTGCGGATCGTGATCTCGCCCTCCCCTTCGATGTTGGCCGGCCGCGCCTCCAGGGTGATGACGTGCTCCTGGCGGAGCTGCAGCTCGGCAGCGTCCTCGATCGTCACGATCCGCTCGTCGTTTGGGATGAACGACGACAGGACGTTCAGGAAGGTCGTCTTGCCCGAGCCGGTGCCGCCCGAGACGAAGATGTTGAGGCGCGCCCGGATGCACGCATCGAGGAACGCGAAGATCTCGGGCGTGGCCGTGCCGAAACGCGTCAGGTCGTCGACCGTGTACGGGGTGTGTGAGAACTTCCGGACGGTGATCACCGGCCCGATCAGCGACAGCGGCGGGATGATCGCGTTGACGCGCGAGCCGTCGGGGAGGCGGGCGTCCACGCGAGGGCTGGTCTCGTCGATGCGCCGGCCGAGCGGGGTGATGATCCGATCGATGATGCGGAGGACGTGCCCCTCGTTCAGGAAGAACGATTCGACGCGGTGGATCTTGCCGGCCCGCTCGATGTAGATGTGGTCGGGGCCGTTGACCATCACCTCGGTGATCGTCGGGTCGTTGAGCAGCGGCTCGAGCGGCCCGAAGCCGGTGATCTCGTCGATCATCTCCTGGACCAGCCGGATTCGCTCGTCGCGCGTGACCGCGTAGTTGTTCTGCGAGATGACCCGGTCGATGATGCCCTCGATCTTGGTCCGCGTGTCCGTGGGGGTCCCGTCGAGCAGCGTGTCGAACGCCCCGATCACCTCGCCCTGCATGCGGACGCGGATGTCGTGGAGCAGCTCCTCGCGGGCCGCGTTCCGCGCCGACGGCGACATCGCCGGCTGCATCGCCGGCCGGTCGGCGTCGGCGGGCCGAATGATCGCCGGCACGAAGGTGCCCGGCGGGGCTTGGGTCTCGGCGCCGTTGCTGGGCGTGGCGGGCTGGGGGATCGGTTGCAGGCCGGCGGCGGCCTTGTCCTTCTCGGCCGCCTCACGCGCTTGCTGCCGTTCGAGCAGCGACATCGATTCTGGTTCGAACCCCCCGAACTACCTGGGACCACGGGTCGAGGCGAGCATACCTTGCCCCCCGCGGATGGCCGTTGCCTAGGCGCACAAAGGCCTAGTACTGCTCGCTAAGGTCCCGGCGGCTCGAGAAGATTGGGCCGGCGCCCAATGGCGCGCCCCGGTCTCAGGCCCATGTTCGACCCAGCGGCGGCCAAGCGTGCCACCGCCTCACAGGAGGGTGACATGGACCCGCTCCAGATTAACGCCACCTACCACCAGCAACAGCTCCTCGATGAGGCGCGCGACCAGGCGCTGCGGCGCTCCCTGCGGGCGGCGCGCCCGGCCACCGCCCCCATCACCTCCGGGATACTTGGTGGACTCGTGCGAGTGATCGGGCGTCTTCGCGGGAGTCGCCGGGCTCCAGCCCCACGGAACGCGTCGATCTAGCCCTCGAGCCGTTCTCGCGTCGCGTCCGGCCCAACGGTCGGCGCGACGCGTCGATTCAACCAGCGCCGCGCGATCGTGAGCCAGGTCACGCCGCCCGCCGCCTGCGCGAGCAGGATGGCGACGATCAGCAGCGCCGGGACGCCGGCGATCAGCAGCGGCAGCACGAGGGCTCCGAGGCCGCCGGAGCCACCCGCGACGCCCGGATCGGAGGGGACACCGACCGGCCCACCCGCGAAGAGCGAAGCGCCGGGCGCGGCCGAGCCCGATGCAGGGGGTGTCGACGCGCCCGGGCTCGCGTTCGCCGATGGGGACGAGTCGCCCGAAAGTGCCGGGTCCGGGCTGCTTATGGGACCTGATGCCGTCGGCGTCGGCGCCGCCCCGGACTGGAGCGGGAGCGTCGGCAGGGGCAGCGACGGCAGCGACTGGCTCGGGAGGGCGATGGTCGGCAGGGGCAGGCTGGGCAGGGCGATGGTCGGCAGCGCCACGGTCGGCAGCGCCACGGTCGGCAATGGAGGAGGTGGCACGGTCGGCAGCGGCGGAAGTGGCAGCGACGGCACCGGGACCGGGAGCGAGGGGACCGGGACCGGCAGTGATGGCACCGGGACCGGGAGCGAAGGCAAGGGCCCGGCGCCGGCGGCGGGGCGCGTGTCGACCACGCCGACGAGCGCCGCCCACACGATCGCGAGACACCACGCGAGCGAGCCCGCGCGCCGCGAGCCGGGCGTGCGACATCTTCCGCTGGCGCCTGACGTGGCGGTCATGCCGCCCGGCCGGCACCGGCCCACAGGTGCGTCGACCGCCCCGTGTCGCTCGGGAGCGGCGCCTCCGGATCACTCTCCATGCCCAGCACGAACGCCGCGACCAGGTCCGGATCGAGCTGCTCCGCCGCGACGGATCGAAGCTCGTCGAGGGCGGCCTCGATCGAGAGCGCCTTCCGATACGGCCGCGTCGTCGTCATTGCCGAGAAGGCGTCGGCCACGCCGAGGATGCGGGCGACGAGCGGGATGTTGTCGCCGGCGAGGCCGAGGAGGTAGCCGTGGCCGTCCCAGCGCTCGTGGTGGAAGCGGACGCCGGCGCGGACGTTCTCGATGTTCGGCAGGTCGCGGACGATCAGGTCGCCGAGAGCGACGTGCTGCTTGAGGATCTCCATCTCGCGCGGCGTCAGCTTTCCCGGCTTGCGCAGGATGTCATCGGGGACGCCGATCTTGCCGATGTCGTGCAGGAGCGCGGACGTGCGCAGCGTCGTGCGCTCGTCCTCGGGCAGCCCGAGCCGCTCGGCCAGGAAGAGCGCGTACGTCGCGACGTCCTCCGAGTGCATCTTCGTGTAGCGGTCCTTGCGGTCGATCGCGAGGACGAGGCCCTGCAGGACGTCGAACGTCGACGCGGCCCGCGGCTCGCTGGTCCACGCGTTCGCGATCGACACCTGGCGGCCGCCGCTCGCCTTCGCGTCGCCGAGGGCGATCGTCGCCGTCGACATGAGCTCGGTGACCTGGCCGGCGTGGAACGGGAAGTAGGCGACGCCGGCGCTGACGGAAACGGGCAGTCGCTCCGAGTCGGACGGCGCCAACCACGTGTCCTCGAGGTGGCCCGCCACGCGCGCCAGCGCCGCGGGCAGCGCCCGCGCGCGGTCGCCGGGCGCGATCACCAGGAACTCGTCCGGGCCGAAGCGGCCGAGCACTTTCCAGGAACCCGATTCGCGCTCCAGGGCCGCCTTGACCGCGAGCAGCGCCTCGTCGCCGAGCTTCGAGCCGTGGACGTCGTTCAGCAGCTGGAAGTTGTCGAGGTCGATGATCGCGATGCCGATGGACGTGCCGCTCAGTCGCGCGGCCTCGATCTCGTCCGTCAGCGTGGTGACGACCGCGCCGTGATTCAGCAGGCCCGTCAGCGGATCCCGGCGCCGCGACTCGAGCAGCAGCTCCTGGTGCAGGCGCAGGCGAACGTTGGCGGCCCGGAAGATCACGTACAGGACGCCGACGAGCACGACCGCGGCGGCGGAGGCCACCGTGAGGACGTCCCACCACGCTGCGTCGGCACTGGCGAGGATCGGCGACGCGTCGCGTCGAATCTCGAGCACGAACGCGACGCTCCCGGACGGCCGGGCGATCGGGATGCTCTCGGCGAGGATGGCCGGTCCATCGGCTCCGCCGGGTGCGATCGCGGCGGTCGTCCGACCCGCGGCCGCCGCCGCCACCGCCTCGGCCGGCCCGCGGCTCCCGATCTCGGACGCCGCGACGACCGTCCCGGAGGGTGTCAGCAGGACGGCGTCGATATAGCGATTGTCGGTCGTCGCCTGGGCGAGCACGGCGACGACGGCGGAGCGGCGCTCGTCCGCGATCGCGCCCGAGTCGAGCTCGTCCACCGTGATGGCCCCGCGGACGACGTTCAGGGCGACCGCCTGATCGGCCTCGACGGCGACCTGGGTCGCCGCCTGCGCGACGTGCTCCCGACCGAGCACCGCCAGCGCGACCGCGCTCAGGGCGACCAGGGACAGGCTCGCGGCGTAGACGAGCGGAAAGAGCAGCGGGCTGCGTGTCGCGTGGCCGATCGGTGCGTGCAGAGTCCGTCTCCGAGGCGTGTTGGCATGGATATCCCGGAATCGGGGCGCGAGTGCAATCCGATGAGATGTCAGACCGGAGGGCCGTTCGGGCTAGGCCCGTCTACACCAGTACTCCTACGCCGCCCCCGGCCCCGGTGGTGATGACTCCGCGGATTCGTCCAATTCCGGGACCAGGGCCTCGAGTCTGGCCACCTCGATGGCCTCCCGCACCGAGTGCAGCTCGAGCTTGCGGAGGATGTTCTGGATGTGGGTTCGGAGCGTCGGCAGGGCAATGCCGAGCATCGCGGCGATCTCGGCCCGGGGCAGGCCCCTGGCGAGGCACACGAGCACCTGCGCCTCGCGGGCCGACAGCAACGACGATCGGCGAGGGCTGGCGGAGGCCGCCTGGAACGAGCTGGTGATGAAGGCCAGCGCCGCCGCGGGCAGGAGCTGCCGCTCGCCTCCGGCAACCCGCCGGAGCAGGTGCCGGAGGTCGGCCAGGTCGTCGCTCCGGGAGAGCCATGTGTCCGCGCCGAGGCGGACGAGCCCCATCCCGTCCTCGACCCGATCGGAGTCGGCCAGGGCGATGATCACGGCCTCGCGCCAGCGCCGGCGCGCCATCGCGACCGCGGCCGCTGTCGAGCCGTCGCTCCGACTGCCGACGACGAGCACGACCTCGGGCCGCCGGCTGATCTTGATCCGCTTGGGATCCGTCGTGCCGACCGTCACCGGGCCTTCGACGTCGCTCCCGATGGCCGAAGCCACCGACTCGCCGAGGACCCGGCGGTTTGCCAGAACCGCGACCCTCAGGACCATTCCCCCGCTCCGCGATCGCATGCGCAATCGGCCGTTGACGCGCAGCAACGTAGCGGCGGCCACCGGTCGCGACGAGGACAATTTTCCGCTTTCGCCGGGTCCTCTGCCGGGCCGGGAGGAAAGCCGTTGGGAAACTCCGGCCCCCGGGGTGGGGGACGGGGGCCGACTTTTCGGGTTCGGGTTGCGGTGGCGGCCAATGGCCATGCCAGTTCTTTCAGCACATACTGAAATTGCTAGCATTATATGGAACCTCTCGCCAGTGTCATCAACCCCGGCCGGAGCTGATCAGGTGGCGATCCAGAACTGGGTCGAGCGGGTCGCCGCTGCGTTCGCGCAGCATTTTGGCCTTCCCCCCATCACCGGCCGCATCCTGGGCTGGCTGCTGATCTGCGACCCGCCCGAGCAATCCGCCGCTGAAATCATGGGCTACTGTGAGGAGCATTTCGACGGGCCAGGCGAGTGAAGGCGTTGGAAGCCGGCAGCAACGCTGCGGCCGGTTTCATGCGAGACGGAAAGGTGACCCGATGCGCTGGCGACAAAACGGGTCGGCAAGGCCACCCCGCACGAAGGTGCGCCGCCTGTCCTCCGAAGAGAATCAGCCGCCTCCGGACCGGATCGAAGAGGAGTGTGTGACCGAAGCGGGCAGGAGGAATCGTTCCTGCAACCTGGACTTGCGCCCACTGCTTACGGTCGAGGGAATACAGCCAAAGGTCGTTTTGGGGGGAAGTATCCTTGCCTCCGAACAGGAAGATTCTGTTTACCTTGGTGTTGGTAGGAATGGCTCC
>CAYXVP010000055.1:0-4254 GCA_964468305.1 uncultured Anaerolinea sp.
CCCGACCCAGGGGCTGTTGCGGTTCGGGCGCCCGGGCGGCCGGGGGGACGCGGAGGCCGCGCCGTTCACCCGACGGGTGATCGCGGCGGTCCACCGGGACGGCACGTGCTGGGCCGGCGGCACGACCTGGCACGGCATGGCCGCGATGCGGATCTCGGTGTCGAACTGGAGCACGACAGACGCCGACGCGGACGTGTCGGTCGAGGCGATCCTGCGCTGCGCGAATGCTGTCGCGGCGGACCGGAGCGTGCTGGTCGGCGCCTGAACCGGGACGCGGGCCGATACCCGCGTCAGCGTTTCGGCTTGGCGGCCTTCTGCTCCCAGAGCGTGTCGACCTCGCGCTTGAGGTCTTCGATCCCCTCGAAACTCTGGTACACGCTCGCGAACCGGATGGAGGCGATGTGGTCCAGCGCATGGAGCTTGTCCATCGCCAGCTGCCCGACGCGCGATGACGGCACCTCGGTCATGCCCTCGCCGCGAAGCTGCGCCTCGATCTCGTCGGCCGCCTGTTCGGCCGCGGTCTCGGGCACCGGCCGCCGAGTCAGCGCCTTGCGCAGGCCGTTGGCGAGCTTGTCGCGGTCGAACTCCTGGCGGGTTCCGTCGCGCTTGACGATCAGGAGCCGCGCCGCCTCGACGCGCTCGTACGTGGTGAACCGGGTGCTGCACGCCGCGCACTCCCGCCGGCGACGGATCGTCGCCGCGTCATCGAGATCTCGCGAATCGACGACGCGGGTATCACGCTCGCCGCAGACTGGACATCGCATCCGCTGGTCGTTGCCTCCCGTGCACCACTATCCGTTGTGGTGTAGCGGGATCATACCACTAGATGTAGACGGCTCAGGCCCGAGCGCGCAGCTCCCCGAGCAATGCCCTGCCGACCTCGAACAGGTCGCCGATGACGACGAGGTCGGCGAACTCGGCGATCGGCGCGTCCGGGTCGCGGTTCACGCCGATGATCGTGCCCGCAGTCTGCATCCCGACCTTGTGCTGGATCGCGCCGGAGATTCCGAGGGCCAGGTAGAGCTGCGGCTTCACGATCTTGCCGGTCTGGCCGATTTGCTGGGCGTACGGGACCCAGCCCGAGTCGACGGCCGCACGCGTTGCGCCGACCGCGCCACCCAGCTCGTGGGCGATCTCCTCGACGAGGCGAAAGCCGTCCGCGCCGCCGACGCCCCGGCCACCGGAGACGATCATCCGCGCCTCCTCGATCGGCAGCGCCGCCGCAGCTTCCGCGATGTGGTCGACGACCTTCACGACCGGGAGCGCCATCTCGCCGCGCGCGCCGGCGGCCTCGACCCGTCCCGCGGCGCCGGCCTTCTCGGCGGTCACGACGTTCGGGCGGACGGTGACGATCCCCCACTCCCCGTCGGCGAAGGCCGACGTTGTCACGAGCTTGCCGCCGAAGACGCTCATCTCGACCGACGGTCCGCCGTCCCACCCCACCGCGGTCGCATTGACGAGGACCGGTCGCCCCAACAGCGCCGCGAGCGTGCCCGCCACGTCGCGACCGTCGGGGCCCGCGCCCGTGAGGACGGCCGAAGGTGACTCGGCGGCGAGGATCGCGGCGGCCCGTTGCGCCGCGACTTGGGCCCAGGCATTTCCCACCGTGGCGGGCTCATCGACGGCGAGGACCCGCGGGAGGTAGCCGGCGAGCTCCGTTGCCGCGGCCGTTGGGTCGGCGGCGACCACGATCCCCGCGGCAGAGCCGCCGGCCGCGGCAGCCAGGGTTCGCGCCAGCGTCGCAACCTCGGTGGAGCTCCTGGCTAGCGAGCCGTCGGCGTTCACCTCGGCGACCACCCAGATCGTGCCGGCGGCCATCAGATGAGCCTCCGCGCCGCGAGCAGCTCGACGATCGCCCTCGCGCCCTCCTCCGGGGTCCCGCGGACGACTTGTGTCGCGCCGCGGGCCGCCGGCTTCTGCTGTCCGGTGACCCTCGTCCGGGACGCCGCTCCGCCGATCCCCCCCGAATCGAGGCCGAGGTCCGCCAACGAGCGCGTCACGACCTCCTTCGAGCGGGCGGCCATGATTCCCTTGAGCGATGGGTATCTCGGCTCGCCGAGGAGCTGGGTCCCGACGATCAGGGCCGGCATCGGCGCCTGGAGCACGTCGAAGCCGCTCGGGCTGATCCGCCGGACGCGGACGGTGCCCGCGTCAGGGTCGGGCTCGATCCTCGCCGCGGATGAGAGGTACGGGAGCCGCAGCTGCGTCGCGACGGCCGCGCCGACGACGCCACCGACGCCGTCGGACGTGTCAAACCCCGCGAGGACGAGGTCGTATTCGAGCTCGCCGAGCGCCGCGGCGAGCACCTGGATCGTCGACCATTGGTCCGACCCGACCAGCCCGGGGTCGCTGACCAGGACGCCGCGGTGGGCACCCATCGCAAGGCCCTTCCGCATCGTTTCGACGCCGTTGGGTGGGGCCATGGTCAGCAGCGTGACCTCGCCGCCGTGTGCCTCGACCAGCTTGAGTGCGGCCTCGAGCACGTACTCGTCGTTGCCGTTGATGACCGCCGGCGACGCCGCCCGATCGAGCCGGCCGTCGGACGTGAGCCGTTCAGCCGCCGCAGCCGGGTCGGGGACCGGCTTGGTCAGGACGACGATGCGCACTGGGACAGGTTAGTCGGCGCCGGCCGACTCGTCGGGTTACTCGTCGTCGACGAGTCGACCCCAGCCGAGCTTGAGCATGCCGTGCCCGCTCGTCGTCATGTATTGGACGTCGATCCGGTGGATGCCTGCCCCGAGCGCCCTCGACAAGAGCACCTCACCAGCCGCCTGGTCCCCCCACCGGTCGACCACGGGGACGCCGTCGATCGAGACGAGGACCGCGCCCGACCACATCACGCCGATCGTGTACAGGCCGACCGACGGCGGGAACACGAAGTCGCCGCTCCAGCGGGCCGAATACGCCGAGCTCGCGTCGTCGAGCCAGTAGCCGCCGGGTCCGTTCGATCCCCAGTCGAAGTTCAGGAAGCCGTCGCGCCGGACGAACGCGACCGGTTGATCGAGGGTGCCGCCGTGATACTCCCCACAGAAGCTGCCAAGGTCGGGGTTGACCACGGGGTCGACCGTGGCGCTCGGCGGCGTGCACGGAGCGGCCGGGACGCTGAGAAGATCGCCGTTGTGGAGCTCCCGCTTCTCGTAGCCCTGGAAGTACATCGGCACGGACTGGGCGACGCCCTTGCCCTGGTACTGGCGGGCGAAGTGGAGGTGCGGCACGCACTGCGAGTAGCCGGTGTCGCCCGACTTCCCGATCACCTGCCCAGTGGCGACGATCTGGCCGACCTTGACCGACACGCTGCCCAGGTGGGCGTACAGGGTCGCGCTCCCGTCGGCGTGATAGATCGTGACGGCGTTGGCCTTGTTGAGGAGCTCCGGCCCGCCGCAGGCCGTCTCTCCGTCGTGGACGAAGGCGACGAGGCCCGCCGCAGCGGCGAGGACATCCGTGTTCAGCGGCATCCCGATGTCGTAGGAGTACGCCCAGATGCCGTTGTGGCTGAACTTCGAATTCCAGCCCTGCTCGATCCGGAGCACCTGGCCGGCGGCAAACGGCAGGCGGAAGCCGGAGACCCCGCCCGGCTGCATCTCGCGGGGAACCGGCAGCGGGTCGGGCCGCAGGATGGAGGGCGCGATCGGAGGCGGGTCGGCGGGGCCGGCGGCGAGCGCCGACGCCGGCCCGACCGCGGTCAGGGCCAGGATCGCCAGGGTCGCGAGGAGCCACGTGCCCGGCCGAAGCCGGCGACCACGAAACGACAATACGGACTCCGAACGCGGGGGTTGACGCGGCAGCCGGGCGCGTGAGCAGCGCCTGTCAACGCGCGGACCATAGCGGACAACGTCGAGATATGCACGTCAACGGATCGTCCGGCCGCCATCTGGGACCGCCGGGCCGGCCGCCTGCGACGGCCGGCCGATCGGTCAGTCGGGCCTGCCCAGCAGCGCGCGGGCGATTACGAGGCGCTGGATCTGCTGCGTGCCCTCGTAGATCTGGGTGACCTTGGCGTCGCGGAGCATCCGTTCGACCGGGTAGTCCTCCGTATAGCCGTAGCCGCCGAGGATCTGCACAGCGTCGTTGGCGACAGCCACCGCGTTGTCGCCCGCGACCAGCTTCGCGGCGGCCACCCAACGGCTGGCGTCGTGGGCGCCTGCCTCGATCTCGGTGCACGCCTTGTAGGTCAGCTGGCGGGCCGCCTCGGTTCGGGCGTCCCTTTCGGCGAGCATCGCCTGGACCATCCGGAACTCGCCGATTCGCTGGCCC
>CAYXVP010000055.1:4264-7364 GCA_964468305.1 uncultured Anaerolinea sp.
GCGGGGGTCCAGGCGGGGTGGCTGTGCTGGGCACTTCGGGACTTGCGCGTTTCGCTGGCGGAACTGCCTCCCTTCCAGGGCGTACTGGGCGGCCACGTCGAGCGCGCCCTGGGCGATCCCGACGGCCTGCGCCGCGATCCCCGGCCGCGACCGGTCGAGGGTGGCCATCGCCAACTCCCAGCCCTGGCCCTCCGCCCCGATCAGGTTGGCCTCGGGCACGCGAACCCCGTCGAAGTGGAGCTCGGCGGTCGGGCTGCCGCGGATGCCGAGCTTGTGCTCGAGACGGGCGACCTTGAACCCGTCGGCGGGGACCTCGACCGCGAACGCGGAGATTCGCTTGTGGCGCGGCGCGTCAGGGTCGGTGACGGCGAAGACCGTGATTAGCCCGGCGACGCTGCCGTTCGTGATGAACCGCTTGGTCCCGGAGAGGTCGTAGCCGTCGCCCTCGCGGACCGCGCGCGTGCGCAGCGCGATCGCGTCCGAGCCTGCCTCGGGCCCCGTCAAGGCGAACGCCGCGAGCCTCTTGCCAGAGGCGAGATCCGGGACGACCCTGGCCTTCTGTCCGGCGTTCCCGGCAATGAGAGGAGGCCCCCAGCCACGGGCGGGCCCCCCCAGGGGCAGGCTCGAGGTGGCACACGCGCGCGCGATCTGCTCGATCGCGAGGCACTGCGTCAGTAGGCCCGCGCCGAGCCCTCCCTGCTCGGCCGGGAAGGGCAATGCGAGGACGTCGTGCTCGGCGAGGAGCTGCCGGATGTCGTCGGGGAAGTCGCCGCTCCGATCGATCTCGGCGGCACGCGGCGCGATTCGCTCCTGCGCCAGCTCGCGGATCGTGTCTCGCAGGAGGACCTGCTCCTCGGTCAGCGTGTACGTCATGCGCTACTGCAGAACCGGCAGCGCGCGCGACCCGGGTTGAGTCGGCGCGAGTGATTCGGCGAGGAGCTCGGCGATGTCGATCGCGCGAACGGTGCCACCCGTTCCCGACTGGGCCGCCTCGAGGCCGTCCTTGAGCATCGTCATGCAAAACGGACACTCGGTCGCCACCGTCGAGGCACCCGTCGCGAGCGCCTGGGCGGTCCGCGATTCGTTGATCCGCGTGCCGCGCGTCTCCTCCATCCACATGCGGCCGCCACCTGCGCCGCAGCAGAACGTGTTGCGGCCGCGGTTGTCCATCTCCCGCAGCTCGAGGCCGACGATGGAGCCGAGGACCTCGCGCGGCTCCTCGACGATGCCGTTGTAGCGAGTGAGGTAGCACGAGTCGTGGAGCGTGACGGACCGGCCGGTCCCGCCCGAACCGTCGGCCCTGGCGTCGGCGTCGACGACCCGCAACCGACCGCCCGCGAGCAGCTCGCGCAGGTAGGCGGCGTGGTGAATCACGCGGAAGTGCCCGCCGAGCTGCCCATACTCCACCCCGATCGAGTTGAAGCAGTGCGGGCAGGCCGTGACGATCGTGCGCTGGCCCAGCCGGTACCGGTTGAGCGTCTCGATGTTGCCCGTGGCCAGCATCTGGAACACATAGTCGTTGCCCATCCGGCGGGCGGGGTCGCCGGTGCACGATTCCTCCTGGCCCAGGATCGCGAACGAGATCCCGGCGGCGTTCAGGCAGGTCGAAAACGCTCGCGCGACCTTCCGGTTGCGCTCGTCGAACGCGGCCGCACAGCCGACCCAGTACAGGACCTCGAGATCGTCGAGGCGATCCTCCGCGGCCAATTCTGCGACGGTTGGGACCGCGAACGGCAGGCCCTTCGTCCAGTCGGTCCGTGTCGTCGGAGGCTGACCCCACGGGTTCGCCACGCCCTCCATGTTCCGGAAGGCGACGTTGAGCTCCGATGGAAAGCGCGAATCCTCAAGAACGAGGTTCCGGCGCAGGCCGACGATCTTGTCGACGTGTTCGATGAGCACTGGACACGCCTCGACGCAGGCGCCGCAGGTCACGCAATCCCACACCGCGTCGTACGGGATGGCGGTGTCGACGATGGGTGCCAGCAGCGCCTGCTGGTCGATCGAGTCGGACAGCCCGAACGACGCCGCCGACGGCGAGTTGGGGATCAGCGGGAGGCCGTGCTCGGCCTCCACGGTCATGTCCCGGATGCCCATGATGAAGTGCTTGGGATTGAGCGGCTTGCCCGTGTTCCAGGCCGGGCAGGCCTGCTGGCAGCGCCCGCACTCCGTGCACGTGAAGCCATCGAGGAGGTCGTTCCAGCCGAGGTCGGCGAGTGTTCGCAGACCGAACGTCGCGTCCTCGTTCTCGAGGTCCATCTGAGGCAGCTCGCCGCGCGGGCGGAGCTTGCGGAAGTAGATGTTGAAGAAGCTCGTCGCGATGTGGAGGTGCTTGCTGAACGGCAGGTACACGAGGAAGGCCGCCACGACCAGCATGTGCAGCCACCAGCTGATCGCGAAGCCGGCCTCGAGCGTCTCCGTCGGCTGATCGGGGATGAAGCCGGCAAGCCAGTTCGCGATGAATGCGCCCGGCTGGTCGCCGTACCGGGCGGATTCGAAGACCCCGGCCACGAACTCCGCCGTGACCAGCGTCCCGATCATGCCCAGGATCAGCAGCGCGTCGCGGTTGTAGGTCAGGCGTTTTGGCCGGGAGATGAAGCGGCGCTCGAAGGCCCACAACACCGAGAGGATGACGATCACGGCGACGACGTTCTGCAGCCCGAGCACCGCCGCCCAGAGCGCACCGCCGAACGGGATCGAGATGATCGCCTGGACCAGTCCGCCGCTGACAATGTTGGCCGTCCCGACCGTCAGCAACACGAAGCCCCAGAAGATGCCCCAGTGCAGGAGCGCCGCCCGGATGTCCTTGAACATCCTGGTCTGGATGAACGCGTACTCGATGACGCCCCACAGCCGAGCCGGGATGTTCTCGAACGGGCTTGGGCCGCTGGCGCGGGCTGCCGCGAAGATGCGGAGGTGCCGGGCCATCGCCAGTGCGAAGAGCAGCGCCGCGCCCCAGAACAGGGCGAAGACCAACGGGTAGTACGGGACGTGCTCGAACGACGGGATCATCACTCGGCTCGCGAGTCCGGCGACGACTCGGGCAGGTCGCGCCACGGGTCCGCTCGATCGCCGGGCGGGATGGGTGCCGCGCAATGGCCGC